>JBMYXJ010000395.1:0-3558 GCA_049608285.1 Mycobacterium sp.
TCTGGTTTCCGGCCCGGCCGGTGTCGGGAAGGCCACCATGGTGCGCACGGTGTGCGCCGACCGGCGATTGGTGGAGCTGGACGGCCCCGAGATCGGTTCGCTAGCGGCCAGCGACAGGCTCTCGGCGGTGGCTGACGCGGTCGTGGCGGCCGGTTCCACCGAGGGCGGGGTACTTCTGATAACCGACATCGACGCCCTCCTGCCGGTCAATGCCGAACCAGTCGCGGGCCTGATCCTGGCGGAACTGCGCAAAGCGGTTGCCACCAGAGGCATTGTGTTCATCGCGACCTCGGCCGTGCCAGACGACGTCGATGTCCGGCTAAGAGCACCGGATCTATGCGACCGCGAGCTCGGACTCAGCCTGCCCGACGCCAACACGCGAACGCAGTTGCTCGAGGTGCTCCTACGCGGCGTGCCTTCAACGGGCCTGGAGCTAACAGAAATATCGGATCGGACGCCGGGATTCGTTGTCGCCGATCTGGCCGCACTCGTCCGTGAGGCCGCGTTGCGGGCCGCTGCGCGAGCCAGCGACAACGGGGCACCACCGGAGCTCGCGCAGCAGGATCTGACAGGTGCGCTCGGCGTCATCCGACCGTTGTCGCGTTCGGCCACCGAAGAGTTGTCCATCGGTTCGGTCACCCTCGAGGACGTCGGGGACATGGTCGACACGAAGCAAGCGCTCACCGAGGCCGTGCTCTGGCCGCTTCAGCATCCCGAGACGTTCGAGCGGCTCGGCGTTGAGCCGCCTCGCGGCGTGCTCCTCTACGGCCCTCCCGGATGCGGCAAAACCTATGTGGTGCGCGCACTCGCAAGCTCGGGTCGACTCAGCGTGCACGCTGTCAAAGGCGCCGAGCTGATGGACAAGTGGGTCGGTTCATCGGAGAAGGCGGTGCGCGAACTGTTCCGCCGCGCGCGGGATTCGGCGCCCTCCCTGGTGTTCCTCGACGAGATCGACGCATTGGCACCCCGGCGCGGGCAGAGCTTCGATTCGGGGGTGGGCGATCGCGTGGTTGCCGCGATGCTGACCGAGCTCGACGGCATCGAACCGCTGCGCGATGTGGTCGTCTTGGGCGCGACGAACCGTCCCGACCTCGTCGATCCGGCACTGCTGCGGCCTGGCCGCTTGGAGAAGCTCGTGTTCGTCGAGCCGCCTGATGCCGAGGCCCGCAGCCAGATTCTGCGTGCTGCGGGGAAATCGGTGCCACTGGTCTCCGAAGGGCCTCAAGCCGTCGACCTCGACGCGCTGGCCCGTGATCTCGACGGCTACAGCGCCGCGGACTGCGTAGCACTGCTGCGTGAGGCCGCCCTGACCGCGATGCGCCGTTCGATCGATGCTGCCGACGTGACCGGTGCCGACGTCGCGGCAGCCCGCGAGACGGTGCGGCCGTCACTAGATCCCACTCAAGTAGTGGCGCTGCGGGATTTTGCCTCCTCGAACTGATGGCGTTTCTCGCCAAGACCGGGCACCGAGGGGCACACCATCGGGGAATCGGCTGGCGCAACTGTCCTAGACTGGGGCGTCTCCAGAGTCAGTCCGGCCGACGAAGTTCGTCGCCATTCTGTTTCCTACATTCCCGAGGGCACCGACCGCCCGAAGGCGTTGCCGATCCCGACAAGACGGAGCCATGCTCGCCATCCTCGCTGCACACGCAGTCGCCACGTTGTTGGCACCGCTGCTCGTGCACCGCTGGGGACGGAAAGCCTTCTATCCACTGGCCCTCGTGCCGCTGGGCTCCCTTGTCTGGGTGGCGCTGAACTGGCCCGGCGAAGATCAGGCGCGGACCCTAGATCTGCCGTGGGTGCCCGAGCTGTCGATGGACATCACGCTTCGCTTCGACGCCCTGGCGGCGATCATGAGCCTGCTGGTTCTCGGTATCGGCGCACTGGTGCTGTTGTACTGCGCTGACTACTTCCGCCACACGGACGGCAGCCGGGAGAAACGGCTCCCGAGTTTCGCCGCCGAACTGGTCGCGTTCTCCGGTGCCATGTTCGGCCTGGTGACCAGCGATAACATGCTGGTGCTCTATGTGTTCTGGGAGATCACGACGGTACTGTCATTTCTGCTGGTCGGGCACTACGCCGAACGGGCCACGAGCCGTCGCGCCGCGACACAGGCGTTGCTGGTCACCACGTTCGGCGGGCTGGCAATGCTGGTCGGCATCATCGTACTGGGCAACCTCACCGGCACCTATCTGTTGTCCGAGCTGGTCGCCAACCCGCCAACCGGCCTGGCCGCCTCAGTGGCGGTGGTGTTGATATTGGTCGGCGCGCTGTCCAAGTCGGCGATCGTGCCAATGCATTTCTGGCTGCCCGGCGCGATGGCCGCCCCGACACCGGTGAGCGCCTATCTGCACGCAGCGGCGATGGTCAAGGCCGGCGTTTACCTGATCGCGAGGATGACGCCGGGATTCGCCGACGCCCCCGAATGGCGACCGACCGTGGTGACTTTGGGCCTGCTGACGATGGTGTTGGCGGGCTGGCGCGCCGTCCGCGAGTACGACCTGAAGCTGATTCTGGCGTTCGGAACCGTGAGCCAGCTCGGTCTGATCACCGTTATGGTCGGCTCGGGCGGCAGCGAGATGATGCTGGCGGGTCTGGCAATGCTCTTCGCTCACGCCATGTTCAAGGCTGCGCTGTTCATGGTTGTCGGAATAATCGACCACGCCACCGGCACCCGTGACATTCGCAGGCTCGCCTGGCTGGGCAACCGCAGCCCGACGCTGCTAATTATTGCGTCGGGGGCTACCGCGAGCATGGCCGCGCTCCCACCGTTCTTCGGATTCGTCGCCAAAGAAGCCGACCTGGAGACAGTGCTACACAGCCCAACGCTGGGCGGTGCGGCCCCTTTCGTGCTCACCGGCATCGTGGTCGGCTCGGTGCTCACCACCGCCTACAGCCTGCGGTTTTTGCTGGGTGCGTTCGGCCGTAAGGGTTTGCCGGCGCCCAGCACCCGCGTCGCTGAGATGAACCGGCCCGACGCCGCGTTCCTGGTCCCCCCGGGCGTGCTGGCCGCTGCCGGCCTCCTGTTCGGCCTGTGGCCGTCGGCGCTGGACCGGATCCTCGGCGACTACGCCGACACCGTGCCAGACCCTGCGGGCTACGCTGCCGACTACCACCTCGCGTTGTGGCATGGTTTCAATCTGCCGCTGGCGTTGTCGGGGCTGGTGCTGGCGGCCGGCATCGCGATGTACTTCGGTCGCGCCAGGTTGAGCCAGGCTCGTGTCGGGGATCTGCCGACGGCCAACGCCGACCGCATCTACGACGCCGTTCTGCGAGGCGCTGACGTGGTGTCCGTGCGGCTGACCGCGGTCACGCAGCGGGGCTCGATCCCTGCGACACAGTCGGTCATCCTGGTGACGCTTGTGCTGATGCCGGTCACGGTCCTGGCCCTGGGAAACCGCGACCGGCCTGAGTTCGAACTGTGGGACTCGCCTGCCATGGCGGTGGTCGGGCTGCTGATGCTCACGGCCGCGCTGGCCGCGACCGTGATGCGTAATCGTCTGGCGGCGGTGCTGTTAGTCGGGGTCACAGGATACGGCTGCGGGACGATCTTCGCGT
>JBMYXJ010000396.1:0-3553 GCA_049608285.1 Mycobacterium sp.
CGCACCGTAGGCCGCGGCCGCGGCCTCGTGCCGCGTAGCCGCTAGCGAGCTGTCCATGCTCTGCTGAGCCAGCCAGGCGATGTAGGGGGCATGGCTGGCCAGATATCGCTCGGCGCTGGGCCCGTGCCAGGCGCCGGATTGTACTGCGGCGAGGGTAGCAGCGAGTTCGCTAGCAGCCGAGGTGTATTCGGCGCTCAGCTGGCGCCAAGCGCCGGCGGCAGTCAGTAGCGGTCCGGGCCCGGGGCCGGCACCCAACAGCGTCGAATGCACCTCAGGTGGCGAGGCCATCCAGAGGGGCGTCATCGGCCGCGAGCCAGGAGATAGATCATGGCGGCCTCTGCGTCGCCGGTGGCGTAGCTGATACCGGACTGGCCAACGCCCAGCCCGGCGCGGCCCAGGTTGGCGACACCCGCGGTGGCCATCGTGTTGTGTTGTGCGCCGTGGGCACTCAGAGCCAGCGCATTCTGCAGCGACACCGGGTCAGCTGCTGGTGCGACGACCGTTATCGTCAGGGCGGCAGCACTGGTGTGTGCCGCGGCCAGCCGGGCGGTGAGCGCTTCCACCGCGGCCGCCGTGAATGCTAACCCTTCGGGAACTACACGCAAGGTCACCGGGGGTACTCCTTTCCGTGCGCGGTGTGGTCGGCCTGCCGCGGATTGACGAGCTGCAGAAAAGTTGGAACATCGTTGTCTGTCAAGAGCATTGCCCGTCCCGGTGGTAGCCGCATGAAGCGGTGTCCGCGAGTCTTGCCCCCCTCGGTGGGACTGCCGGAGAGCATCAATATCACCGACTGCAGTTCATTGAGTCGGCGCAGTAGCGGATTCGTCATCAACGAATGCCCTGAGCCGGCGGCTCGACCTGTCACCACAACCCGCAACCCGAGATCGCCAGCCTCGGCGAGCAAGCCGATCAATGGTGTCCACGGTCGCTGCCCGGCATAGGGGCCGGCGATGGCCGGGCCGTCGGGAATCTGGTCGATGTCATCGATGATCAGGTAGTGCCGCTGCATGGCCTGTGACCGCGCCGACCAGTCTGCCAGTTCGCAGGTTGACAGTCCGGCCGGCGGACGACGCGCTGCGACGAGGGCTGACAGACCGAGCATCGCCGGCGTTATCCGATCAAGGTTAGGTGTGTACTCGTTGTCCGGGAACAGCGGCTCGTCGAGGAGATGGAGGCGGCGGTCGATCACGGTGAACGCGACCTGTTCGGCCGTAGTGTTCTGGCGCAGGGTGCGTATCAGATGCCGCAGCAGTGTCGACTTCCCGGACTTGTTGTCGCCCAGTACCATCAGCAATGGGCTCGCGTTGAAATCCACGGCTAATGCCGAGAGGTCGTCTTCTCGTTGTCCGAGGACCACTGTCTCCGGTGCCGGATACAGTGGGCCCAGCTGGGCAGGATCTAGGCTGGCGGGAAGCAGTCGGACCCGGGGTGCCGCTACGCCGGGGTGGCGGGCATTGATCGCATCGACCGCCGTAGCTAGCGCTTCTGGCAACTGCTCAGCAGAACCCACTTCGTCGAGCCTGGGTGCGGCGATCAGTAGTTGCTCGGCCGCCATCGTCAGGCCGCGCCCAGGTTGGTCGGTGGGGACACTCGCGGCTGGGCGGCGCACGTCGCCGATGGTCCGCACGTTGCTGTCCTGCGGGTCATGCAGTCGCAGCTCGAGGCGCAGCCCCAAGCCGTCGCGCATAGCCAGCGGAATCTCGATCCAGTTCGGGGTCGTTATCACCAGGTGGATTCCATAGCTCAGTCCGGCGTTGACGAGTTCGGTGACCTTGGACAGCAGCGGATTTCGCGTGTTGAATGGATCGGTATTGTCGCGACTGAATGCGTAGAGGTTGTCGATCACCAAGAACACCTCACCGTACCCATCGTCGAGATCGGGTTCGACGGTGCGACGCTCACGGAACTGATCGACCGAGACCACATTGCGCTCGCCGAACAGGCGCTGTCGAGAGGCTAAGAGCAGTTCAAGTTCCCCGAACGTCCGTCGGATACGTTCATCTTCCAACGGTGACGCAACGCTGCCTACGTGGGCCAGATCGGCCAGTGCCCGCAGTTGCCCGCCGCCGTAGTCCAAGCAGTAGAACGTGACCTCGCGCGGAGTATGAAGTGCAGCCGCCGACATGATGAATGTCTGTAATGCAGTGGACTTTCCGGACTTGGGGCCTCCGTGGATGACGACATTGCCCGAGGCGGAGGCGGCATCAAAGACCAGCGGATCGCGGCGCATGTGGAATGGCCGGTCGATCTCGCCTAGCGGCCAACACCACGTTCCGGCTCGGGCCGGGTGCCGGGTGAGCAGGGCGCCGAGCGCGATCGGCTCATCCAGGGGCGGGAGCCAGAGTTGCGGCGCTCGAGGACCGTATCGGGCCAGTTGATCGCCGATGGTTGAGATGAGTTTCTTGGGAATAGAGGGTTGGGAGTGCGAACTCGATGTATCGGGATCCTTAATGATGACGGTATCCGGCTCTCGCTCAACCGGAGCGGCGGTGAAGATCTGGGGGATGGGGGTCGAGCGCACGACAATGGTTCGCTTACCGCGGGGAGGCGTGTACACGCCATCGACGTAAACGCTGCGGAACTTGATCGGCATTGCGCCAGGTGCGGGCACGAGGAAACCGACGCCTTTGTGTTCCCGTCCCGATTCTATGTGGTATGCGTCATCGACACCGATGACCTGGCGCGACACTGTGGGGCTGGCCACCTTCAGGCCGATGCGATATGAGGTGTTCTTATCAATGTCCTTTATTCGTCCCACGTCAAGTGTCTGTGAAGCGAACAGGATGTGGATGCGAAACGATCGGCCCTTGCGAGCCACAAAGTCGAACAGGTCAGCGTACTCCGGATGATCAGCCAGCATTAGGCTGAACTCGTCGGCCACCACGAATAGTGTTGGGATCGACGGTAAGTCGAAGCCAGAGGCTTGTCCACATTCTATCGCAGCCTCGTACTCGGCCACCGAGTTGAAAGCGCTGCCCTGTACCTGGCGGCCCGCTTCCATCAGCAACCGCTCGCGCCTGGCCACCTCGCCGCGCAACGTATCGGCGAACCGATCCGCGAGAGACTGCTTCTCAGCCATGTTCGAGATGATGGCCACGACTTGGGGAAAATTGCGAAAGATGTCCGCACCGGCTTCGCCTTTGAAATCGGCGTATATGACGATGAGTCTATCGGCGGAATGCGTTGCCAGCAGCGACAACAAGATTGACATCAACGTCTGGGACTTCCCCGAGCCGGTCATGCCGATCATCAAGCCATGGGGCCCCATGCCGCCCTCGGCCTCGTCCTTGAGATCGAAATACAGTGGCTGGCCGCTCGGGTCGATTCCAATGGGCACCCGTAACTCGTCATCTCGGCTGCGGGGCGCCCAGAGCGCCGGAACGTCGAGTCGCGAGGCATCCTCGATTCCCATCAGTGCCGAAAAGGTGGCCCCGCGGTTGGCCGCGGAGCGCAGACCGGCATGGGCGGGGTTGGAGTCCCAACGTGACAGTCGCCGGGCCACGTGCCGCGCCTCTTCGATGCTGAGCATGTCGCTGTCATCTACATAGCGCTG
>JBMYXJ010000397.1:0-3538 GCA_049608285.1 Mycobacterium sp.
CCACGGTGATTTCGTCAATTTCGGGCCCAGCTGGGCCTGGCCCAAACCGGTCCAAGCTCACATTCCGGTCCTCGTCGGCGCCGCGGGCACCGAAAAGAACTTCAAATGGATCTCGCGCAGCGCGGACGGCTGGATCACCACCCCCCGCGATATCACCATCGACGAACCCGTCAAGCTCCTGCAGGACACCTGGGCCGCCGCGGACCGCGACGGGGCTCCACAGATCGTGGCCCTGGATTTCAAACCCGACGCCGACAAACTGCTGAAGTGGAAAGAACTCGGCGTCACCGAAGTCCTTTTCGGCCTTCCCGACCGCAGTCCCGACGACGTCGCCACCTACGTCGAACGACTGGCAGGCAAACTCTCTGCTCTCAAGTGATCTGCCGACCTTGTCGAACGGGAGGGAATCCACCCCGCCAGCCTGGCGGTCCGACAGCCGCCGCGGGACTACGGTGTATTAGTGGCCTCCAACCGCACGATGTGGCGAAGAGCCCTCCCTATGACCGCGGCGCTCACCTCAAGCGTGGTCCTTGCTGCGTGCGGTCACTCCGACAATGCGCCGGCGGCCTACACAGTGACCAAGGAGTCAGGTTCTTCGACAACGACTACACCGACTACACCGCTGATGTCTGTCGACACGTTCCCCGACATATCGTCCTACAGCGATGCCCCCTTCGATGTGTACGAGGTTATCGACAGCCCTCGAGTGCAGGGTTTCGCGTTCACGACGCCAGACGGGCTGCAGTGTGCGAACAACGCTTATCCGACACCGGAATTCGAATGGGTCAGTTGCTGGGGCCCTCGGCCCGACCGGGGGCCCGGCCTCTGGAGCGTCAACGCGGACAGGGGTGCGCCCGCCACCATCGAACCGGTGGCACGCGAGGATGTCGATCCCCCTTGGTCAACGCCTCCGCCGCTGCTGCCGCCCCTCACCAGGATCTCGGCGCAGAAGGGCAGCTCGACATGCGGAGTGGGTGAGCACGGCCTCACCGCATGCCGAGTCGGCGATCACGGCTTCGTGTTGACTCCGACATCGACGAAGCTCTTCTAACGGCTAGTGCAGTAGTGCGCGGCTGCCGTTCCGCACGCCCTGCCCTCCGCGACCGTCCCGAACATCGCCATCGCTGTTGTCTGCAGGGGTGTGGCCCACGATGACAGGGATGGGCGAGCTGTAGAGAGCTCCCAACTCCGCACCGGCGATGCGCACCAAAATGACCTAGATCGGGTCAAGCGTCTCTAATGTTGAGACGAAATCTCAATTCTTAGCAAGACCAGAAGGGTCGCGTTCACCGATCGAGAGGGCCATCGATGTCGAATGCTGTTTCCAACGCACTTTCCCGCGGACTTCGTCAGGCATTGACTGATGCCCTTCCCGACGTTTCGCAAAGTTACGCCGAAGACCAAGACTATGGCGAGAAGAAAGCAGCATGGAACATCTTGACCCAGTATCGACCGGCGGGCGTGGTACAGCCTCGTACTGCCCGCGATGTGAGCACTATCCTCAAGATTGCGGCCGAATACGGGGTTGAGCAGGTGAGCGTGCGCTCCGGAGGCCACTCATTTGAAGGGTTGAGCCTCGGCGGCGAAGGAGGTGACGCTCTAGTTATCGACATGATCGAGATGAACGCCATTACTTCTGATTCTGAGCACCACGTTCTGCATGCGGAAGGCGGCGCATTGCTCGGCGAGGTGTATCTTCATGCATGGGACAACGGCCGGCAAATGCTGCCCATGGGCTCGTGCGTGACCGTCGGACTCGGTGGCCAAGTTCAGGCCGGTGGATACGGCCATTACTCTCGGACCTTCGGCATTCGACCGGGTGATTGAATTTCAGGTCGTGACCGCCGATGGCGAGATACGGACTGTCAACAACAACGACAACTCCGATTTGTTCTACGCACTCCGCGGGTCCGGCACCGGTTCCTTTGGAGTTATCACAAACGTATCTTTGCGAACCAACGATTCCCCCACAGCCGTCGGAAATTTCATGGTCCGGTGGGCCCTCAGTGACTTCGATATTGCGGATCTGTTAAAGAGAATTCAGCGCAAGTGTCTTGACGCGCCTCTCTCATTCAATCCGATGGTTATGATCTGGCTCGGCGTGCTGGAAGTATCGGGAACAATCCTGACCGACGACCCAGTCGAGCGTGACAAGGTATGGGCTGACTTCCTCGAAGATCTACCCCAACCGACCGCCACGGATTTTCGACCACAAACCTTCATCGAGTCCGTTCGCGACTTGGGCCTGTCCCAGACCTCGGCACCCTGGTATCACGACCTAAGGACGGTAACCCGTGAAGGTCGCGAACATCTTCGCTACATGAAGATCAAGGCCGGATTCCTCCCGAGAGAAATGCCGGACAGCTTCCTCGACGATCTTGGAGCACTTGCTGTCACCCAGCCAGATCGCGGAGTGCGCGTTCAGATTCTCGCCATGGACCCCGACCGCGCCCCGAATCCGGACACGACTTCCATCAAGGTCCGTAACTTCCCGTGGCTGATGGGCATGTCCGTTTGGCTCGAAGCCTCCGAGTACGACGGCGAAGAAGGCGCGACGATCGCCGGGTTGGCGCGTCGACCGTGGCTAACAGAGGCCTATGAACTTTTCTATCCACTCTGCAACGGTGGATACATCGGTGACGATGACCTAGAAGAAGACCAGGAGGGCAGAGACGCATTGAAGAGTTACTTCGGAAACCACTTGCCGCGACTGCGGGAAATCAAGGCCAAATACGATCCTCGCAATGTTTTCCATCACCCGCTTTCCATTCCGCTGCCCGGATAAGAAGCAAAGTGAGGACCACATCAACCTCGGTGGGTCAGCAAATTGTACCCGTATTGAGGTCGGCTTATGAAAAGGTAATGCAGAACCACCCCTATCGCGGCTCTGTCGCGTCGCTTGATCGAGAAACTCATGAACATGCCCCCTGGGTAGTGAGGAGCTACTAATGCTACTAGAAGATGTGAAGAAGTCTGTCAGCAAAAAAGAGTGGGATGTGCGTGTTGGGTTAGCCACAGCCTACCGTGCATGTTTCTATTTGGGCTACGAACAGTCTACATTTGGGCATTTATCAGCCAGAGTTCCCGATGAACCGAATAGTATGCTTCTAAACCCTTTCGGCCTGGGGTTCGACGAAATTACCGCCTCAAGTCTCGTTAAAGTTAGCAGCGACAGAAAAATACTCCTGGACAACGGCTATTCACTAAACGAAGCTGCCTGGAATATCCATTCCGGGTTAATGTTCAGTGACGAAAGCATCAATGCCATCATCCATCTCCACACGCTGGACGGAGTTGCTGTTTCAATTCAGAAAGATGGATTCTTGCCTCTATGCCAAGATTCTGTTCTGTTCTACGATAAAATTGCCTACCACGATTACGAAGGAATTGTTATCGACCCCGGCGAGGCCCCCAGGTTGTTAAAGGACTTGGGCAACAAGAGGGTGCTGATGCTCAGGAACCACGGAAATATATACGTGGGACACACGATGCCGGAAGCCTTCTTTTATATGTTTTTCTTTGAAAAAGGCTGTTCTAT
>JBMYXJ010000398.1:0-3526 GCA_049608285.1 Mycobacterium sp.
GGGATCCTCACGGATCTTAAACAGCACCCCGCCTTCGCACTCGTTAAGGTCCGCTAGCCGGTGGAGCATCTTGTCTGCGTCGTGGACCATCGTGCGGAACTTGATCATCTCGAACGGCTTGCCGTCTAACCCAATGCGCTCTTGTCGATAGAAGATCGGGCCCCTGCTCGTCAGCTTGACCGCAAGAGCAACAGTGAGCAACACGGGAAGCCCGCATAGAAGTACCGCACTGGAGAAGACAACGTCGAAGAGCCGCTTCTGAAAGCGCTTGGCACCGTTGTACTGGGGCTTTTCCACATGGATCAATGGGAGTCCACAGACCGGCCGCATCTGGAGCCGCGGACCCGCCACATCGACGACGCCTGGTGAAACGAGCAGATCGATGTCAAGCTTCTCAAGCTCCCAGGACAAATCACGAATTCCGCGGCCATCGAGTCGTTCGGTCGCGGTGACTGCGACAGCGTGGCTACCGGTGGCCTGGACGGCATCGACCACATCCGATTCGTCACCGAAAACGGGTACGGCTGAGACGCCGGGAATTGTGACCTTCGCGCGCGGAACTGATCCCGCCAGGCAAGCGCCAACGATCTGGAACTCCGAATGCGGCTCACGAGCCAAAGACATCGTGAGATCTCTCACCGCCCCAGCATTGCCGACTACCAGAACTCGCGTGATACACCGGCCGTGCTTTTCGCGCGCTCGAAGGACGAGCCTGCGCGCGAGCCACCGGAGCGAGATGAGAAGAACAACCCCGATCGGCAAGGCGATCATCAGGTAGCCGCGAGCAATTTGTAGCTTGAACAGCATCGAGATGATCGCCACGCCACCAAACGTCGCTAGCGTGGCCAGCCATACGCGTCGGTACTCCTCCGCACCGTTGCCGATAACGCGCGGCGAACGAGCGCGATTTATCGACAGCGCCAGCATCCAACCGATTGCGATGGCAATCGACAGCATGGTGTAGTACGAGCTTCGGTAGGCAACCCCAGTTTCTGCCAATCCACCAAAACGCAGCCACTGCGCAAGGCCCACCGCCAGAACCACGCCAACCAAGTCGACCGCCACAAGCCGTATCGCGTAACCCTGTTGCCAAGTCGGAATCTTGTTCGGAGCCGGAACGACGATTGATGGAGGTGCCAGCCAGTTGCCCACCGCTGTCATGCACTCCCCCAGAACCCTTGATTACACCGATCGAAATCTTTGCCCGCTGCCTACGATCTTCTCATAGCAAACGTCGCGTTCGCTTCGAAACGTTGCCAATGAGTGTACAGCGGCTAGCCCGAGAGTAGCCAGCAATCTAACGCGACGGGCTCGTTCGGGATAGTTGCCAGTTGGAGGCCGGCCGGTCAGCGAGAGTCGACGAACGAACGCAGTGTCTGATAAGGACGGCAGGAGGTGGGTCAGTTGGCAAACCTAACCATTGCGAAGTCCCTGCCACCAAAGATTGACTAGGACGCCCGGCGTGGCTTGACGAAACTGCCACATAACTCCGGCATTTACACACCATTGGCCTCCCAACCACACCTCGACTCGTACTTATCGAAGGGCTGGACAATCGGTGTGCGGGGCGAAAACCTACGCTCACGACCGCAACGCAGCTCCTGACAGCGGGAAACGGGACTGCCAAAAAACCACAGTTGCAGTCCTGACCGGCAACAACGCTGCGATGTGAGACCTCGGCCACCCTATCCGCGGAAATGATAACCTGAGCCACCGAAGTGCTCCGCACGATATGCCCATCGCGTTCCACATCCCGGCAGATCGCAACGTCCGAAGTGAAGCCGGCGACCCAATGGGGGAATCAGACCATGCCTACGACCACTATCGCCATGAATCTCGAGACTGAGAATCGGCTGCTCAAAGAGCTGCAGGACAAGGGCTTCACGTGCCTGGAGAACGCGATCGACCCCGAGTTCCTCAGAACCTGTCGCGAACAGATCGACACGTTGCTCGAAGAGCGGGGGGAACGCTTTTTCACAATAATCCAGCCCCAAAACCGCGAGGGGGGTGCGTTCGCCGCCATGGCTGCGACACCTGGGTTTGTCGACCTGCTGCGCAACCTCGCGCGTCGCGGCCATTCGGAGGCGGCGGCAAAGGATTTTGAACTTTACAACGTGCTGAGGGTCATCGCCGGCGACGGTGCGAAGGGATCGTTCGAGTTCCATTACGACGCGACGGTGGTCACGGCGCTGATGCCGCTGTACATTCCCGAAGGCGCCCCGGGAACCACCGGCGAACTGATCGCGATGCCCAACCGACGACGCTACCGTGGGTCAGCGGTGATCGATATATTGGAGAAGTTGCTGCTCCAGAATCCGATCGCGTTCCGCTGGTACAGAAAAAGATACGGCGCGGGCAATCGCAATACAGTGCAATTGAGGCCGGGCAACCTCTATTTTTTCTGGGGCTATCGCACATTCCACGGTAATTTGCCATGCCAGCCGGGCCACAAGCGCGCAACGCTGATCTTCCACTTCGGCGATCCGCATGCCGGCCATCGGCTGACCCAGGCCGTAGTAAAGATCCGCAAGTTCCGTGAGGAGCGCCGTCTGAATGCAGCCTGACGCCGGTACCTCCAGGCGTGCGCTGCCCAACGGAAAACCGATCTCCCCGCTCGGGTTCGGTTGTTCGTCGCGCTGGTCGAAGCCCAGTTTCCCGGCGGACGCGGCGACGGCGATGCTAGAGACGGCGTTCGCCAATGGCATCAACCACTACGACACAGCGCCCAGCTACGCTGACGGCGAAGCGCGGCTTGGCGTGTTCCTGCGGGGCCGCGACGCCAGCCGGCTGGTGATCTCGACCAAGGTCGGCACCGAAGCCGGCGACCATCATCGAAGTTTCGACCCCGAGCGGATGCGTCGCAGCTTCGACGCCAGCCTCAATCGGCTGGGGCTCGACTGCGTCGATATCCTGTACCTTCACGGGCCGACGGTTGCAGATCTGAGCGCCGATGTCTTCGCATTCTTCGATACCTTGAAAGCGGAAGGCCGGATCGAATACTGCGGTGTCAATTCTTTCGATCCACTGGTGGTCACCAGATGCGTTGACGCTCCGGTCGATGCGGTCATGCTGCAATACAGCGTGTCTGACCGGCGTTTCGATCGACTGATAGAGCAACTGGCGAACAGGGGCCGGGTCGTGATCGCCGGCACGATCCTGGCGCAGGGGATTTTCGACTTGAAGACATTCGTCCCGAGGGATCGCGCGAGCATGTGGTATCTGCTCCGGGCACTCAAGAGTGACCCGCTATTTCCACGGCGCGGCCTCAGCATCGCCCGGCGGATAAAGCGCACCGGGCTCAATCCGCACGAAGCGGCGGTGCGGTTCGCGATCAGCAATTCGAGGCTAACGAGTTGCCTGTTCGGTACGCGCGACCAGGCCCATCTTGTCGCCAATGCGAGGCTGGCGGGACGGCCACTGAGCACTGAACAAGTGCAGCAGTTGCGCGGGGATCCAGCGCGGTGAGAGCGGGGGACGCGAGTGCGGGCTTGCCAGTTCCAGCCCCGTTGCCAGCGGACTTCTCTCG
>JBMYXJ010000399.1:0-3525 GCA_049608285.1 Mycobacterium sp.
TAGCGCCCTAGCCCTTCGGTCCGCCGAGAGCTCGCAGCCTTTGCTCCGCGTCGGCTGCGAGTTGCCGGGTCAGCTCTGCCGAGCCGACTTCGCGGTGCAAACTGGCGGCTTGCCCGGACCACAACGACGAGAAGTCACTGGCGCCCTGCGCTTCGGCTCTTTGTTTCAGTGGCGCCAGGGCCCGGCCAGCGGTCGGAAACGGTGGCGCCTGGTCCGACATCGGACCGACCTCTCTTACCAGCCGGTTTACCAACGATCGCGCCGGCCTACCGGAGAACACGTTCGTCAATACGGTTCGGTCATCACGGGCACCGCGCAGCGCAGCACGATGAAGGTCTGTGATCAGTGATTCCGGTGTGAAGAGATAGCCAGTGCCGATTTGAGCGCCCACTGCGCCGAGCGCGAAAGCGGCGGCAATTCCTCTCCCATCAGCAATCCCACCCGCGGCCACGACCGGGATTTTTACTGCATCGACAACCTGGGGGACCAGGGCGAAGGTGCCCGGCTGCGTGGTGATGTCGTCAGTCAGGAACATTCCCCGATGGCCGCCCGCTTCACATCCCTGAGCGATGATCGCGTCACAACCGCGCTCCTCAAGCCATTGCGCTTCCTCGGCGGTGGTTGCTGAGCTGAGCACGAAGCAGCCGGATGACTTCACGCGGGCCAGCAGCACGTCGTCAGGAAGTCCGAAATGAAAGCTCACTACTTCGGGCCTGTACTGTTCCACGATCTCGCACGCTGCTTCGTCGAAAGGCGTCCGATTAACGGCAGGAGGGAGGTCGGACGCGTCCATACCAGCCTCGGCGTAATAGCCAGCTAGTTGTCGTCGCCACGCCGCATCGCGGTCGGGGTCGGGCTGCGGCGGTGTGTGGCAGAAGAAATTGACATTTAGCGGCTTTGCAGTGCGTTGCCGTATGGTTTCGATCTCTGCCCGAATTTTGGCGGCGTCGAGCGTGGCGCACGGGAGCGAACCGAGTCCGCCGGCTTCACTGACCGCGATCGCCATTTCAGAGCCAACTGCCCCCGCCATGGGTGCTTGAATGATGGGTAATTTGATACCGATTCGATCAAGCAATCTGTGATCAGGCCACATCCCGTCCGCTCCCCCCGCCAGCACAGCGTCACATCTCAGCTGGTCAGAGTTTAGATCGGTAGTCGTCACATTGATTTGGTGTTCGTCACATTGAGTAGTCGGGCAGTTCAAAATCGTCCCGAAAGGTGCGCGCCACAAACAAATTCGCCACCGTCGGAAGTTGGGCAGCGCGCATTCCGAGGTTGCGCAACCAAATCCCCAGCTTGGTTTCGGCGGCGAAAAAGCCGACCATGCGCAGCGCACCGTCCTGTTTCCCCACGACGAACGAGCGAAGCCGCCTTTCATACTCGGCGAAGGCTCGGACATGGTCTCCGTTGGCAGCGTGGAGTTCGCCGGCTAGAACGTAGGCCTCGAGCATCGCCAGCCCGGTTCCCTCACCGGCAAGCAACGACGCGCAGGCCGCTGCATCGCCGACCAGCGCCACCCGGCCCCGCGACCAGCTATCGAGGCGAATCTGGCTGATGACGTCGTAGTACACGTCCTCTGCTCCGTCGACCGCGGCGAGGATCTGCGGGCATTCCCAGCCCGCGTCGCTGAACTCCGCACGAAGCCACCTCCGGCACGCATCGACGTCACCGGCTTCACCGGGTTTTTCGGCTCGTCCCACGAAGAGGAACAGCGTGCGATCGTTGCGCAAGGCGAACCGGCCGACCTGGCGTCCCGGGAAGTTGTGGGTGACGTAGGTCAGTTCGTCGCGTGGTCGATAACCGTTGACGACGCATGCGGCCACCATGCAACCCAGGAAGCGCTCATGCGTGTCCCCACGCGCGAAGGTCAATTGACGCACCGTCGAATGCAGACCGTCGGCGCCGACAACGAGATCGACTTCCCGTTCGGGCGAGTTGGCGAACGTCAATCTGACACCGTCGGGTCCGTCGCCGATGGCGGTGATCGTGTCACCGAAGACGGTCTCGACGTCATCGGAGACAGTGGCGTAAATCTCGGCTGCCAGGTCGGAGCGAGCGATACTGGTGTAGCGCCCGTTGGTGGCGCGGCGGAACGCGTCGACTGACACCTCGGCCTGCTTGCGGCCGGCCGAGTCGACCGCGCGCAGGGACTGCACCTGATAGCCGGCGTCGCGAACGGCGGCCTCGATGCCCATGCGCTGGGCGACTTCGTAGCCCAGTCCCCAGAAATCGATGACGTAGCCGCCGGTGCGCAATGTGGGCGCATGCTCGATCAACGTCGGGACATGGCCGGAGCGGCGCAGCCAGTAGGCGAGCGTCGGGCCTGCAATGCCCGCGCCGCTGATCGCGATTCTCACGCAGTCCTCCGATCGGCAGAGTCCAAGTCAGTGTCGCTCGGAGTCAGCCGGGTTGATCGTTGTTGGAGTTGGCCGGGTTGGTGCTCGATGTTCAGTCGCCTCGGTTGAGCGTTTCGATCCGGGTGGCGAGCAGGGCTGTCCATTCGGTGAGGTAATCGCCGGTTTGTAGCGCCGGGGGCTGGTGGAAGAGACTGGCGGCTAGGTGCGCTCCGAGGATCGCGTTGAGTCCGGCCGAGGCCAGGAGTTCGCACTGTTGCCGGGTTTGAGAGGGTGCCCAGGTGGTGATCCAGTCGGTCAGTTCGGCGGTGAGCGAATCGATCAGTGCCGTGTAGGCGGTGTCCAGGCGTGTTGATCGCCCCGTGGGTGTGCGGGCGGCGGTCTGCAGTAACAGGGCTTCCTGCTCGAGGACGGTGCGCAGGTACCGGCCCAGGGCGGTGAGTTCGGCGTGTAGATCGCCGAGTCCGGCGAATATTGCGCGGATGTCGCGCATGGCGTTGCGGCGGTCTAGTTGGCGGCCGACAACAGCGTCCAGCAGAGCGTCCTTGGATTTGAAATGGTGATAGAGGGCGCCGGAGCCGACGCTCGAAGCGCTCAGCCGCGAGACCGGCGGCCGCTTCAATTTGGGAGACACTGGTCGCCTGGAAGCCTTGGTCGCTGAACAGCCGCGTCGCTTCGGCGACCAACCGCTCACGTGTCGGCGTGGAGGTCGGCGTCAATTCCTTGACTCCCTTCTGAGCAGGCCCTTAACTTTGTTGTGTCGCCGCTTCGCGCGGTGACTGCCAGGCCGGAAGGATGCGATGGCGCGTCGGCGGGATTCGGTTCCACACGGTCGAGTTCGGCGTGTGGCGCCGCTGGCCGGGTTGACCGCGCGGACCCTAGGCGGCCGATTGATTGCCAGCGTGCGCGAGTCTACCGGGGTCGACGGCGCGGTGCAGCGCGCTGATGAGCGCGCAGCTCGGCGCTATGTGGCGTTGTTGGGTCGCTCGCGTGGTGCGTTGATGAAGGCCGGTCAGCTTCTGTCCATGGTTGATACCCGTGGTTGGGGCGGTGGTGGGTTCGAGCCGTACCTGCGGGCGTTGAGCCGGCTGCAATCCGATGTTCCGGCCATGGATCCGGTGTTGGTCGTTGAGTTGCTCGAGGCCGAGCTCAACAGCGGTGTGGGGCAGTT
>JBMYXJ010000400.1:0-3518 GCA_049608285.1 Mycobacterium sp.
GCGCTCATCAAAGCTGCCACCGTATTTTTCCTCCAACTTCTGCACGAACGACGTGATATGCCGAAGCGGCTCCCGAAGATCGTGAGAAGCGATATAGGCGAAACGCTCAAGATCCTCATTCGAACGCTGCAACTCCTGATTCTTCTCCACAATCTGCGCTGCCGCCTGATGGCGCTCAGTGACATCGCGGATCGCCGCCAACACCTGCAGGCCCTTCCCGGTGCGCAGCGGACTCAAATTGATATCGACCGGGAACTCGGTGCCGTCGCGGCGCAACCCCCACAACTGCGTCCCAGTGCCCATCATTCGAGCCTTCGGGTCGGCGAAGAAATCTCTGCGAAGTTGTATGTGATTGCCCCGAAACCGCGGCGATAGGAGCCGTTCGACCTCCATGCCGATGAGATCCTGGCGCTCATACCCGAATAGTCGGTCGTTTCGGCGTTGGCAATCATGATGCGTCCGTCCGGCCCCACGATGATCATCGCGTCAGGGGCCGCCTCCAAGATGATGCGGTAGAGCGCCTGGGCTTCCGCGCGTTCCCGCTCGGCTTCAGCAGCGTGTTGGTGAGCCTCAGCGCGTTGACGGCTCAATATCTCCTTGTCGATCAGCAATCTGCCCACCGTGTCTTCGCGGCGAACACATTCGCGAATCCGTTCCGCAACCGTCGCGAGCACCGCGTCGCCGACGCTATGGCCCCAGCGGTCGTTGACGCCCTTGAAGTGGTCAATATCGCAGAACAAGACACCCAAGGCGGCTCCCGGGCAACGGGGATTGCTCAATGCGGACTCGAAACGGGCCATTGCCTCAGCGTGGTTGGCCAACCCGGTCACCGCATCGAACTTGGCCATTTGCTCACGGCGCCGCTGCGCCTCGACCTGGTCATCGACAATCCGCAACGCCACGATCACCCCATCGGGATCGCCGTCAGCGTTCAGGTACGACTTACAGTGTCCGTCGACCCAGTGATATGCACCCTTGACGGTCTTGACCCGGAACCGCTCGATGACTTGCCCCGGAACGATCTGCTGAAGGACGGTTAGCACCTTGTCGCTCTCAGCGGGGCGAATGCGGTCGGAGAAATCTGAGCCGATCCATTTCTCAGGTGGTTCTCCCAGCGTGGATTGCACCGACGAAGATACCCACGCAACCGTGGCGCCTTTCAGGCTAGGCGCTAAAGCTGTGTTGACTGTGCTAGCAATCTGCAGGTCAGACGGTTGGTTGTGTTGGTCAGTGAAAGCTGCTGCTAGCTCTACTGCGGACGGTCTGCGGACTCTGGGGTGCGACAAGGTCACACCACGAGTTGATTCAGGGAGGGCTCGGCCCGACGGTGACACCGACTACGTGAAGAACGGTCAAAGTCGAACACGTTGTCAGTCGAAGAAACAGCTCCTTCTTGCGAACTTGCTTGGTGACCCCTTGAATTGTTCATGATGTGAGCGTGAACGAAAAGGCACGCAGCAACTTGTCCACGATCGCGTTGGCGGCGGCCGCCGGGTTGTTCGTATCGACCGGGATCCAGGTCGGCTTTGCGAGAAACTTGGGCGTCCCAACCGTGCCCACCGACATCACCATGGCATCGTCGGAGGCCAACGAGCTGCCGGGACTGGCAGCACGCGACTGGGCAGCTGGCACATGCATCCTGTTCGTTGGTTTGGGGTTGGCGGCGATCTTTGGTAGGGCCGATCGCAGAACGGCCCATAACCTGATCAGTGCGATCATGTTTCTGACGCTGCTCCCGATCGCCATCGCATACCGCAAAGGAAAGATGCCGCCGGGTGCCGACTGGATAGTCATGCACCACTGCATCTCCGGGGTGCTCCAACTCGTGGCACGGTCCCCGAAACGACCGCATCGGCAACAGAGTTAGGAAGATCAAATAATGTGGGCGCTACGCATCGCTGCAATATTCGTCGGGTCAGGATACCTGATCTTGGGCCTCACAATGTTTCTTGCTCCCCACAAATCTCACAAATTTTTCGGGTACCTCTGGGAACTGACACCGGCGCTTAAATCTCAGACTGAATTCGCTGGTTTGTGGCACTTTGGGTACGCGATCCCGCTGCTTATAGCCGGGATTCTAGAAAAGCCGGACATGATTCGACACCTGATCGTGTTTGGTGGTTACCCGTTGGCTCTTTGCATCTTCTATCAGCAGTGGAAAATGGCTGCCAAGTATGGAGGTGTGCCCCGCAAGAGGGGGATGATCCTCCATATCGCTCCACTGAGCATGATGACTATCTACACATTCGCTCTGTGCATTGGCGGCGTGGGGTCAGTCTTTTGAAACGGTTCTGCCAATGATGACGACGATCGAAGACTTTCTTCCGGCACCCCCCGGAGGTCAACAGCCCGGAAAGCACTCATCTCAACGCCGAACGAGTTCTTCTGCCTTCAAACCCTGCAATCTGCTCCACTTCGGCTCACAACAGGTGAAGTGAGGCAACAGTGCCTCACTTGGCAGGGCCCTCGGGCCCGGGGGAGGTGGGCATGATTGAAGCCAGCAGTGAGCTGCTGCGTCGGCGACAATTCCTGGAGAAGCTCGGGATATCGGAGGGCAGCGAGCGGAGAGGCCGCACCCTCGGGGAAGCGTGGCCACCACACCTGATGATCAACCAAAAAATCTACTACCGGCGTTTTTCGGTCGCTCAGTGGCTGGCCGAGCAGGGGTCTCTCGGTCAGGGGTTCGGTTCGAGGGCCGGGGGTGCAGGGGTCTCTCGGTCAGGGGTTCGGTTCGAGGGCCGGGGGTTAAGTGCTTCAAGGGTGCGTCAGGCACATCAGCTAGTCGGAGCCGTGTTGAGGTTCGCGGTGAGGGCCAAGTACCTTGCAGCGAATCCAGCCGAGGGGTCGGAATTGCCGGTGCTCCCAGACACCGAGCACCGGTATCTCACACAAAAGCAACTGAACCAGGTAGCGGTGGCCTCGGGTCGACTTCGGACGCTGGTCTTGGTGCTGGGTTACTGCGGTCTCCGGTTCAGTGAGGTGGTCGCACTCCGAGTGGCCGATGTCGACCTGGATGGCCACCGAACATCAGTGAGACGGAAGGTGACCTACGTCCGCAAGACAGGACTTGTGGAGGGGCCGACGAAGAACCACACCAACCGGACTGTGCCGGTACCGGCCATCGTGGCGGGGATGCTCAAGACAGAAACATCCGGCAAGGAAAAGACAACCTTGGTGTTCCCGTCAGCAAGAGGCGGCGGATACCTGACACTCGGCCAGGGGCGCTACGGCTTCCAGAAGGCAACAGCCGCCGTAGAAGGTTGCGACGGGGTGCGGATCCACGATCTCCGCCACACATGCGCAAGTCTGGCGATCAGCTCCGGCGGAAACATCAAGGTGGTGCAGAAACTGTTGGGCCACAAGTCAGCGGTGCTCACGCTGGATCGGCACGGACACCTGTTCCCGGACGATCTGGACGCAGTGGCAGCCGAATTCGATGCTGCTGCAAGAAACTACTGCGGACTGTCAAGTTCCGGTACCCGCTTGACCGATGAGTTCCGGTAGGTGCTTTACAGGGC
>JBMYXJ010000401.1:0-3508 GCA_049608285.1 Mycobacterium sp.
GTCTCGGCAGTATTCGGCATCCCAGCCGCCGCTGTCGCGCAGGTCGAGCAGGCAGGCCACGGCGAAACCCAGGAAGGCCCGCGCAGTGCTTGTCGCCGCGGCGGGCAGCTCATCGAGCCAAGCATCCAGCGGCCGGTCCAGCAGCGACACATCCCCGACACCGGCGAGGTAGTCAAACAGGGGTTTGATCGACCTGGGAACGGCGCGAGCCCGTTGGGCGTCGACACGGCATTGCACCGCGTACTGAATCTCGAGTCGCACTCGCGGCGGCAGCGCACCGAAGTCGAAACGGTCCTCGCCATAGGAGGCGCAGTAGGCGATGAAGTCCTTAGAGGCGGGGCGTCCCCGCATCCGCCACCGGGTGTGGTGGCCTCGACACCATCGGGCATCGAGTTCGGCCCACAACCGGCATCCGATCACTGCGCACACCGCGGCCGCCGTCACCACCGGCGGCGACCAGTCCGCCCGATCGGGGCGATCGGCGCCATCCCACTGTCGAGAATGCCTATAGCACAACCGGTATCGGAGCTGACCGAACTGGCAGCCGATCACCTCGCACGAACGCAGCGGCCGATGCCCGGTCACCTCCGGATCCGCCGTCGCTGCCCACGCCACCGGCTCAGGCCGACCGGCGTCGCGCCACCGGTGCAGATGGGCCAGGCACAATCGGTCGTAACGACTCGATCGCACGCAGCCCGCCACGATGCACGGCGGCGTCCCCAGGATCGGGTCGCCCACCGCCGAGACCAGCACGTCGACCCGGAACTCCGGTCGCACCGCCGCAGTCAACCCATCGATGAGTGCGACCACCCCGGCTGCGGTCGATCTTGGCGCCGTTGTGCTCATCGAAGACCGCCGTTTCCCTCGAGAGCCCCTGCAGCGACCAGTGCCCGGCGCGCGTCCTCGATGCTCAAGTGGGAGTAGGTATCGCCGGTCGTGCTGATCGAGGCGTGCCCGAGTAGCTTGCTCACCACCTCCAGCGCGACCCCACGCCGCAGCAGCCCGGTAGCGTAGGTGTGACGGAACACGTGCGGGGAGAAAGCGATTCCAGTTCTTGTGCGCAGTCGCAGCACCAAGTCGTAGACGCTGCGGTAGCTCAACGGCGCACCTACCGGGTCGGCCCAGAGGTTGACGAACACGTAATCGCTGTCCAGGTCGCCGTACTCGGTATGCAGATAATCGGAGTAGAGGCGGATCAGCCGAACCGGCACCGGAACCTGACGCGATCCGGACTTGGCGCGTGCCCCATTGGCGTTTGCTCGCCCTACCACCGACACCATGCACGAAGCGGCGTCGATATTGTCGTGCCGCAACCCCAGCGCCTCGCCGACGCGTAGCCCGGACTCGGCCAACAGCGTGAACAACATCCGGTCCCGCAACCGATCGCACGACGCCAACAGCGCCGAGACCTGCCCTTCATCCAGCGTCGAGGGCAGATGCTTATCGGCACGCAGCCCGATCCTGCGAGTCCGCTCCGGTCGAGAACCTAAGTGCGCCAACAACGGCTGCCACGATCCGCCACCGGACCCGCGCCGCTGCCAGGTCACCAGCAGATCACCCAGATCCACGCCGTGACGCTGATGGAACTCATAGAACGCCGAGAGCGCCGACAGTTTCCGATTCACCGTCGCCTCCGAGCACCCCGCAGATACCGACGTCGGCAACGCCACCACGTTGGGCTCGTTCCTCGCCCCTGGGGGCAGCCGCAGCCAGGCCACGAACCGACCCACATCCTCCAGTCGCACACCCGACCACACCAGCCCCAGCCGATCGCAGAACTCGAACCAATCCCGCAAGTCATGGGCATACGCGCGGACCGTGTTCGGCGAGCGCTCCACCGCATGAAGATGCGCCAGAAACGCCTCCACCGGCTCGACCGCGCCAGCGCCAGCACCCACCACAGTCCACGACTGCGGATCGCCGAACGGCATCACCACCCGCTGCACTACGAACCCGGGCGCTACCTTCATAGACACCAAAGATAACTAGTCCACGACGAAAAGTGCGGAGCCCCAAAGGGTGTGTTGACTACATCAAAGACAGGCACCCAAGCAACCGGAGATAACGATGGCACACTTGAGTCCCCGATTCTCCTGCTCGAGCTGCTTGACCCGCGCAGACCCGGCGGTCGACATCCCAGGTGCATACCCGTCGTCGATGTCAGCCTGACGCACCCAGGTGCGCACCGATCCCACGCCGAAGCCGAGCTGGCCGGCCACCCGCGCCACCGTGCCCTGCTCAGTCCCCAGCTCGGCGCGCAGCGCCCGCACCATCCGCACCGCGGCAGCATTCTCCTGCGGGCTGTACCTGCGGCTGGTCGGCTTCTTCCCAGACGACTGTTCCTTCGGCATACCCGCATCCTCGTTTCCAAGGTCAGGAGCCTCCAACATCTCCAGGGCGATTCTATATCGTGTCAAGGGGTTGAGGGCAGCGGATGTGCCGCGGCTAGGGTTCGGTAGAGTTGTGGGTGATGTAGCGCTTGAGCGACCGCATGATCTCTTCGGTGGTGCGTCCTTCGGCACGGCGTCGGGCGACATAGGCGCGGGTCGGGGTGTGAGTGCGCATCCGAACAATGACAACGGTGGTCAACGTCCGGTTGAGCCTGCGGTCTCCGCCGCGATTGAGTCTGTGCCGCAGGGTGTTTCCTGATGATGCCGGTATCGGGCAGGTGCCGGCAAGAGCGGCGAACGCCGCTTCGGACCGGACACGCCCCGGGTGTGACCACGCCGTCAGGACGCATGCGGCCACGACCGAACCCACGCCGGGCAATTGGCACAGCTCCGGAGCGACATCCTCGACCAGGGAGTCGAGGCTCTTGCGGTTGTCGGCCAGCTCACCGTCGAGAGCGACGATGCGCTTGGCCAGCCGGACCGCTTCCTGCCTGCAGGTGGCAATGACTGAGTCTTCTTGGCGATCTCGCCAGGCAGCGATGACCTTGAATTGACTGTGTGGCAATGCTTTACGTACATCAACCCCGAGCTGCACGGTGCGCAGCAATGCGGTCAGCGCGTTGATCGCCCGGGTGCGTTCGGCGACTATCTCCTCACGGGCCACCGTCAAGACGCGCAGCGCGACACGTTGCCCGTCAGCTCGCGGCCGCCGCAGCCGCGTGATGTCAACGGCCAGGACCGAGCGTGCGATACGGACCGCGTCCAAAGCATCGGTCTTGCCGACACCGCGTCGCTGCGCGGCGGGCATCGCTGCCGGCTCGGCGATCGGCAGTCCGCTGTCGGCGACCCGCTCGGCTAGGCCGGCGCCGAAGGAACCGGCACCTTCGATGACGACCAACGCCGACTTCTCGTCGATCCCGCAGGCGGGCCAGGCGCAGGCACGGTCGAGACCCGCGGGTGAGTTGGGGAGCACGGCCTGCGCGATGGTGCCACCGTTGGTGGCGCTGATCAGCGCGAACGAGTGGGTGGCGGCGTGGGTATTGGCCCCGATGACAAACGCATACTGCTCTGCGACGATGGGCATGGCGACGTTGATTTCCTTCCAATAGACGACGTCG
>JBMYXJ010000402.1:0-3282 GCA_049608285.1 Mycobacterium sp.
CCGCTTACTTCCTCGGCATGCTTTAGCACCACCAGGCGACGGTTCGCCCGCCTGAGCAGTTCCTTCTCACTCCAAACAAGGTCAGCCATGTGGCTCCTTCCATCAGGAGCCCAGACTGTCAACAACCTCAGTCAGTTTTACACCTAGCTAGACGGTGCAGCTGACTGCGGCGACGTCGGTCGCAATCACACATGCCGATGGGTTCGACAGCTTCCACGCGCCGTCCTGGTTGACCCAGTAAATGTTGTGGCTCTTGGTACCGAAGATCGGGACCGTCACTGCCAGTTGCGCATCTAGCCGGTCACCATTTAGCACTGGGTTCTCTACCTTCCAGGAAACCATTCCGCCGTACGAGTTCAATCTGTTGGCGATATTGTCGGCCGTAGGTACCGCGGCGGCGCCACCGGCTAGTTTGGCGGCGCGCTCGCTGGTTGGGGCGCCCGTGTCGAGCACCTGCCGCAGCTGCGCGGTCAACTCCCCAGCGCTGAGGGCAGCCGGCTGTGCTACCGCCACCCCTGCCCCGCCGATTGCCCCGACGGCCACCACGGCTATCGCCGCTACCGCTGCACGAATTAACACATCGTCCTCCTAGTCTGCCGACCCCCGGTACGGGCCACCGGCTGTATTCTGCGGCGGCTGCTTCCCTCGCTCGACCGCCGTCGTGCACCTACTTCTGACATCTTTGTCCGCTCAAACCGGTCAATCTTCGCTGTGTCTGGATAATCCGGCCGGTCACACGACCCATGAACAATGCAGGGCCACAACGTGGTTGGTGATGTGCCCATTGGCGATTGCCGCGCACTGGAATCCTCCAATGTGCTGCAGTGAAGGCACGCCAGCAAAGCTTCATTGCGCTCCCGGTGTAAGACCGAGTCGTTGCAAATCGGTGGCGTATTTGATGATGATCGGCGCTGAAACATGCGGGATATCATTGTCAGGGCCGATTTTGGCTTCCTGCACCGCGTTGCGGAATCGGTCATTCGGCGCGAGGGATCCGCACACCGGTTTCGGCGGCTGCGCGTAGCTGGAATCGCGCAACAGCAACAACCGCAGCACCGAGTGCTCACGCAGGCGTTCCGGCAGGGCACGCAGGCCGGCCTCGAATCTCTGCAACCACTTTCCAAAACCCGCGATTCGCTGGATTGGGTAACCGGCATCGATCAGCCAATCGACGTATTCGTCGAGTCCGATTCCGTCGTCATGCGAGTTCATCACGTGATAGGTCTCAAATCCGTCGACCAGTCGCGCTCCTAGCGTCGCCAACGCCTCAGCGACAAAATCAACGGGCAGTCCATCGAAATGGGCACGCTGGCGAGTACCGTCATCGCCAAGTTCGTAGAACGACAGGGGGGCGACACCGGTAGCGATCACGCTCAGCACCATCCGGGTGAACATGTCAGAGACGTTGAGTTGGCCTGCGTATGAGGCTTCGGCCAAAATCATGTCGCAGCGAAAGACCGCGACCGGCAGTCCGCAAAGTTCGTTGGCCTCTCTGAGTAGTACCTCACCGGCCCACTTGCTAGTGCTGTACCCGTTGCCGAGGGTGGCGTCGATTGTTCTGGTTGGGCTGATGGCTCGAACGTCGGCGTCCTCGGTGAATGCCGACGGCTCGATCTGGCGACCGACGTCAGCGGTCGACGCGTAGGCGTAGGGTTTGAGCTTCGTGGTCAGCGCGAAACGGATCAACTCAGCCGTGCCCACGACGTTCGGCTCGAACAACTCGCTGTACGGCAAGACGCCGTTGACCAGGGCCGCCGAGTCGATTACCAAATCGACTTTTTCGGCGAGTCGTTGCCAGTTCTGGGGGTCCAGACCGAGGTTGGGTGCGCCTTTGTCTCCAGCGATGACCTCGAGATGGTTGGCGGCCAATTCCTGGTAATTCCTCAGCAATTCGGGGTCACCGCTGTCAAAGACCCCGTCCAACCGTTGCCGCGCTTCGGCGTTGGACGCGGCCCGCACGAGGCAGATCAGCTGGCCGCCAACAGATTCCATCTGTTCGAGTAACTCCAGGGCCAGATAACGCCCGAGGAACCCGGTTGCCCCGGTCAACAGGACCGCCCGGGTCTCGGTAGCGGGACCGGGCAGCGTTGTCGCGCCACTGAGCGTCGGAACATCGATGAACTTCTCCAGCTTTAGGTCGCTGGCGTGCACCTCGCTGGCCTCGCGGCCATGGACGGCCACGTAGCGTCGGTCGCTACCCGAACTCGCAGCCGAGATCACCTCGCCCGAGTTGGCATCGGCTCCCAAGCGGTGACTCAACCCCCGAATGGTCGGAGCATCGAACAAGGTCCGCACTGTAAGGCGAGCGTCAAGAGCCTTGTTGACCGTCGCGACGAGGCGCATCGCGGAAATTGAATCCCCTCCCACATCGAAAAACGAATCGTCGGTCCCGACACGTTCGAGCCCGAGCACTTCGGCGTAGATATTGGCGAGGACCTCTTCAACGGCACTTGCCGGCGCCCGGTAGCGACTGGCGTCTTGGTATTGGGGTGCTGGTAGCGCGCGCGCGTCGAGTTTGCCGTTGACCGTTAGGGGCAGCGCCGTGACTACCACTAGCGCGGCCGGCACCATGTAAGGCGGCAAGACCTCAGCCAGCTTGGAGCGAGCCTCCGCCAGATCGACCGCTGCGTTCGTCAACTCGGTCACATACCCGACCAGCCGCTTGTCTCCGGGGCGGTCCTCGCGGATTACCACCGCGGCCTGCTGCACTCCTTCCAGCCCGGCCAGTGCAGCGCGTACATCGCCGCATTCAATGCGGTACCCCCGGATCTTGACCTGCTCATCAGCGCGTCCCAAGTAGTCCAGCTGACCATCGGCACCCCAACGCACCAGATCCCCAGTGCGGTACATCCGCGACCCGTGTCCGCCGAACGGGCAGGCTACAAACCGGGATGCGGTCAATGCGGTCCGGCGGACATATCCGCATCCGATGCCGCGGCCTGCCGCATACAGTTCACCGACCACTCCGACTGGTACCGGCTTCAAGTAACGATCCAGTACGAACAGCGCAGCTCCAGCCATCGGGGACCCGATCGGCACCCCAGCCGATCCGGCAACTAGGGGCGCGCTGTTAGACACGCATATCGTGGCTTCGGTTGGGCCGTAGGCATTGATCATCAGACGCCCTGGCGCCCACCGGTCTACCAACTCGGCCGGGCAGGGTTCGGCGGCCACTAGCAGTGACGCCGACCCCAACCCCTCGGGGGACAGCACCGCCAGGGCCGAAGGGGTCTGATGAAATACGTTGACTTTTTCATTCACCAGCAGGGCCTGGAAATCTTC
>JBMYXJ010000402.1:3292-3503 GCA_049608285.1 Mycobacterium sp.
CTTCCGGCGATGCCGCCACCGACTCGGGCACCACGACCAGCCGTCCACCATGTAGGAGCGTGCCCCAGATTTCCTCAACAGAGGCGTCGAAAGCATACGAATACCACTGGGCCCGAACCTGTCCCGGCACGAGCAGGCGGGTATCCAGTGACTGGATCAGTTGGCTGACGTTACCGTGGGTAACGGCGACACCCTTCGGAGTACCAGTTGT
>JBMYXJ010000403.1:0-2118 GCA_049608285.1 Mycobacterium sp.
GGGGGTGATGCTCACCCACCGTAACCTCGTGGCCAACCTCGTGCAGCTCGGGGTGCATATGCCCCTCGAGAGCGACGAGGTCTGCTTCGCGGTGCTGCCGTTCTTCCATATCTACGGCATGACAGTGCTTCTCAATGCCGCTCTGCATGCTCGCGCACGCTTGGTCATCATGCAGAAATTCGACCTCGCTGAATTTCTCGGCAACATCGCGGAGCATAAATGCACCATCGCGTTCATAGCACCGCCGGTAGCAGTGGCGCTGGCTAAGGATCCGCTGGTGGACTCCTATGACCTATCCTCCCTCAACGTCGTGATGTCGGGTGCGGCACCGCTGGACGCGGAGCTAGGCCTGGCGGTCGCCGAGCGACTCGGTTGCAAAGTCGTGCAGGGTTACGGGATGAGCGAGCTGAGCCCCGTCAGCCACATCACCCCGTTCGACGGCGGTCGGCTCAACATGCGCGTCGATGCGCCGCCGAGTTCAGTCGGCTGGACGGTGTCCAACGCCGCATCCAAAATCGTCGACCCTGAGTCGGGCGATGAAATCGAATATCCCACAGAGGGTTTGAGTAAGACCGGTGAGCTGTGGTTCAAGGGACCCAACGTGATGGCCGGATACCTCAACAACGATGAGGCCACCCGGGCCACCGTCGATGACGACGGCTGGCTCCACACCGGCGATCTTGCCCAGGTCGACGAAGCGGGTTGTGTCTACATCGTCGACCGGCTCAAGGAGCTGATCAAGTACAAGGGCTACCAGGTGCCGCCCGCTGAACTGGAGGCAGTGCTGCTGTCGCATCCGCAGATCGCCGACGCTGCGGTCGTCGGCGTGCCGGACGCCGATGGCGAAGAGATACCCAAGGCATTTGTGGTCAAGCTGACCTCGCCAGAGGCAGCTGAGCTGACAGAGGCGGATGTGATGGAATACGTTGCCAGCCAGGTCGCTCCCTACAAGAAGGTCCGGCAGGTCGAGTTCATCGAGGCAATACCAAAGTCGGCTTCGGGCAAAATCCTGCGCAAGGACCTGCGCGCCAATACGTAACTGATCGCCTGCGGCGCGTCAGACCGCGGCTGGATCCTCGTTGAACATGTCGGCGGCTCGCTGCGCCAGCTCGATCGCGGTGCGCGCCCACGCCGGCGTCGCGGCAGCGAGTCCGCAGGCCGGGGTGACGCCGATACGCTCACGTAGCACCGCCCGCCCGAAACCCAGCCGGTCGGTAACCCCAGCCACCGTCGCCGCGATCTGCGCCGCAGAAAGTTGCGGCCCAGCCAACTTGGCCGGCACCGCGCCCAGCAAAACTGTTCGCCCTGATTCGACGAATTCCCCCACCCCGTCGAGATCTGCGGAGATGAGCTTGTGAACATCAACTGATATGGCGCTAATGTCACTACGCTGCAACAGTTTCCATGGCAACGCCGCAGCGCAACTGTGTATCGCGACATCACCGCCAACCACGGCTACACATTCGTCGAGCAGTTCGGCTACCACGGCCTCGCTCACGGGGTGCACTGGCGAGAAGCTCGTCACGCCCGTCAACCGGCCTGCCAGCGCGGCGGGCAGCGAGGGCTCATCGAACTGAACAACCACCCCGGCCTCCAGCCGGCGTATCAGTTGCGCCCGCACTGCTGCCACACCTTCGGCCAACGACGTAGTCAAATCTCGCACCGCGCCGCCGTCAGTGATCGCTCGGTGCCCGCCAGGCAGCTCCAGGTTCGCGGCCAGCGTGACCGGCCCGGGCGCTTGCATCTTGACCATGCGCGTACCGCCTCGCAGCCCGGCCTTCTCCCAGGCCTCCTCCAGCGCGTCGATGTCCTCATCGAGCAGGCTGACTGCCCGCCGGGTAACTGACCGTCGCCCAGGGGCAATTCGGTATCCGCGGGGACCCGTGTCGATAGCGATATCCACCAGGAGCGCACCGGCACGACCGATCAGGTCGGCCCCCACACCCCGGTCTGGCAGCTCCACGAGGTGCGGTAAGCGGTGCAGTTCGCCGACAACCAACTCGGCGGCCTCCCGAGCCGAGGCGCCCGGCCACGATCCGACGCCCGTTGCCGTGGCGAAAACACTCACTCGATCGAGCCTATGGGATGGGCCGGCGGAGAGCAGGACCGACCTCACCG
>JBMYXJ010000403.1:2128-3489 GCA_049608285.1 Mycobacterium sp.
GCCGGGCTACCGTGCCGCCCGAATCGTCGCACTGCCCAACACCTCGTCGCCATCGGGATCGGGACGGTAGAACACCACAGTCTGCCCCGGAGCCACACCGCGCAGCGGACTGCGCAACTCGACCACCAACGTCTCACCGCACAGTTCGACGACCGCATCGGCGATTCCACCGTGGGCCCGCACCTGCACCACGCATTCCACCGGTTCATCCGGCGCGACGCCCGAGGTGAACACCGAAGAGTCGCCCTCGAGGGTCGTGACCTCGAGGTCGGCGAGGTCACCGACGTGCACGGTACCGGTATCGGCATCAATCCCTGTCACATATCTAGGGCCGCCGTCCGGACCTGGGCCGGCGACGCCTAGACCCTTTCGCTGGCCGATGGTGAAGCCATGCACGCCATCGTGTTCGGCCAACACCGACCCGGCCGAGTCGACCACCACCCCAGGCCGCACCCCGATTCGCGCCCCCAGAAATGCCCGTGTGTCCCCTGATGGGATGAAGCAGATGTCGTGGCTGTCCGCCTTCTGGGCCACCGGCAATCCGCGGCGGGCGGCCTCCTCGCGGATTTCCGACTTCGGGGTGTCGCCGATCGGGAATAACGCATGGCGAAGCTGCTCTGCAGTCAGCACGGCCAGAACATAGGACTGGTCCTTGTCGGGGTCGACCGCGCGACGCAGACGGCCATCCGACAACTGGGCGTAATGTCCGGTTGCCAGCGCATCGAAACCCAAAGCCAAGGCACGGGCGGCCAACGCGGAGAATTTGATCCGCTCATTGCAACGAACACAGGGATTGGGTGTCTCCCCACGGGCGTAAGAGTCCACGAAGTCGTCGATCACATCCTGGTGGAATCGGTCGGCGAAGTCCCAAATATAAAAGGGGATGTCGAGTACGTCGGCGACCCGGCGCGCGTCACCGGCATCCTCCTTCGAACAGCACCCGCGCGAACCGGTGCGCAACGTCCCCGGCGCGGATGACAGCGCCAAGTGCACACCCACGACCTCGTGTCCGGCCTCGACCATCCGCGCGGCGGCCACGGCCGAATCCACGCCACCGCTCATCGCGACCAGCACCCGCACCTGGCCTCACCTCCCCGAACTAGCCAGCGCCGCCTGCCGCGCTCGTTGAACGACCGCAGGCAGTACCTCGAGAATGGCGTCGACGTCGGCATCAGTGCTTGTGTGGCCCATGGACAGGCGCAGCGAGCCGCGGGCGCTGGCCGGGTCGGCGCCCATCGCGGTCAAGACATGGGACGGTTGCGCCAGGCCGGCCGTACATGCCGAACCGGTGGAACATTCGATTCCTCTGGCGTCCAACAACATCAGCAGAGAATCACCCTCACAGCCGCGGAAGGTGAAAT
>JBMYXJ010000404.1:0-3474 GCA_049608285.1 Mycobacterium sp.
CAGCGCGCTCGGGCTGATCTCCTCGAGCATCTCGGTGACCAGTGCCGCGATTGGTGAGCGCTCGCTGCGCAGCAGCGTGATGTGGGCGAACAGCGGGTGGCCCTTCAGCTTCTCGATCACCGCCGCGACGCCGTCGTGACGGCCGACTCGCAAATTGTCCCGCTGGGCGACATCGTGGGTCAGCACCACCCGGGAGCCCGTGCCGAGTCGCGACAGCACCGTGAGCAGCACGTTGCGCTCCAATGACTGCGCCTCGTCGACGATCACGAACGAGTCGTGCAGCGACCGTCCACGGATGTGGGTCAGCGGAAGTACCTCGAGCATGCCGCGCGCCAGCACCTCTTCGAGTACCGCCGGGCTGGCGAGGCCTTCGAGCGTATCGAAGACGGCCTGGGCCCACGGCCCCATTTTCTCACTCTCGCTGCCAGGCAAGTATCCGAGTTCCTGACCACCGACCGCGTAGAGCGGACGGAACACGACTACCTTGCGCTGGGTGCGTCGCTCTAGCACGGCCTCCAGGCCTGCGCACAGGGCCAGCGCTGACTTTCCGGTGCCGGCCTTGCCGCCCAGTGACACGATGCCGACAGATTCATCCAGCAGCAGATCCAGCGCCACCCGCTGCTCGGCAGAGCGGCCACGCAGACCGAACACCTCACGGTCCCCACGCACGAGCTGTACCCGCTTGTCTGCATTGACGCGGCCCAGCGCGTGAGAGTTGCTGCCCAGCAGCCGGATTCCAGTGTGGCACGGCATATCGCGGGCAGTCTCGAGGTCGATCTCTCCCCCGGCGAACAGCCCGTCGATGTCCTGGCTGGAAACCTCGAGTTCCGACATTCCGGTCCACCCGGACGCCACGACGTCCTGCGCGTGGTACTCGTCGGCCGCCAAACCAACGGCACCAGCCTTCACTCGTAGCGGAATGTCCTTGCTTACCAGTGTTACTCGCTTACCTTCGGCGGCGAGGTTGGCTGCGCAGGTCAGAATTCGCGAATCGTTGGTGCCGGTTCGGAAGCCGGCAGGAAGCACCGTGGGGTCACTGTGGTTGAGTTCGACGTACAGAGTGCCGCCATGATCCCCAACGGGGATCGGCTGGTCCAGCCGCCCGTGTTCAAGCCGAAGATCGTCGAACATTCGCAGTGCCTGCCGCGCGAACCAGCCAAGCTCATGATGATGCCGTTTGGCTTCCAGTTCACTGATGACCACCAAGGGAACTACCACCTCGTGTTCGGCGAACCTCGTAGCTGCCCAGGGGTCGGACAGCAGCACGGAGGTATCGAGCACGTAGGTCTGACTCGGGCCCGATTGCTGGCTCCGCCAGCTCTGCGATTCAGTCACGTGGCGCTCCTTGAGCTCGTGCGGCACCACACCAGCGTCTCGGTGGACACGCAGCGGTCTCCAGGACCGGGGCCGGTCCTTTGTGATCGAGATGATCGGGACCGCCCGGACAGCAGAGCATGTCGCTAGCCATCAAAAATGACGCTACTCCGGGTGTGGCTTTCGCACCTCGCAGGCGCGCCGTAGTGCAAGGGTGCGGCGGCTAGGCGCTGACGAATTGCTGTAAACGGGGCTCGTCGGCCAATCCCCAGGCGGTGATGCGGTCGGAGATGACGCGACGCAACTGCTCCTGGTCGAAGATGCCCGCTTCGGCGACAACGGCCACCTTGTCGCGGTAGGCGACGATATCTGCGCCCACCACTTCGAGCCCACCGGCCCGGCGGGCGATCGCCTCGATCGTCTCGTCGCGTGCGGTGGTCAGACAGTGACTGATGAGGTTGGCAAAGAACTCCTCGTGACGTTCCTCGTCTTTGGCGATCCGGCCGACCAGCCCCTTGAGCGTCGGGTCGTCGATCTGCGCCTCCAGGTTGCGGCAGAACACGGCGTGAGCCCGTTCGAAGAAGGCGGTGAACGCCAAGGTTTCCAGCTGGCTGTAGGTGTCGGCGCGGTAGCCCTGCACCACATGCTCGATGCGGACGTCCTCGTTGGCGGCGGGATCAACCTCCCGGGTAACCACCAGGTAGTTGCGCAGAGCGATCGCGTGCAAGTGCTCCTCGGCGGTCCAGCGCCCCAGCCAACGGCCCCATTTCGCCTCAAGGATGAAGTGCTCGACGAGCTCGCGATGGTAGCCGGCGAGATTGTCCTTGGTGATCAACAGGATCTCTAGCGCATCGGTGATGGGCTTGGGCAGCGTCACCTCCGATGGATCCCAGTCCTGTCCGCCCAGGAATGCGAAGTTTTCACCTTGATCGAAGGGGACGTAGTCGTGGGCGTACCACAGGTCCTCGGAGTCAAGATGACGTCGCAGCTCCTGCTGGACGACAGGCTCGAGTTCGGTAGTCAGCGCATTAGCGACAGGTTTCTGTGCCATGAAGTAACTGTAACCCTTATACACACGTTCTTGGAAATCGGACGCCGGGGTGTCGTGGCGGCGATCGCGTTTCTACAGCGTCAATCCCGGGTACAGCGGATTCGCGGCAAGCAGCTCTGCTGAGGCCGCGCGCACCCGCTCGGCCGTGCCGTCGGCCAGAGAGTATTTGGCCTTAGAAACCCCAGACTGCCCACCCTGATTCGCCTCGGTGTTGGTAAGGACCTCGACGACGAGTTCGGCGACCCGGTCGAAATCGTCGGCGCCGAAGCCGCGAGTGGTCAGCGCGGGAGTGCCGAAACGAATGCCGCTGGTGTACCAGGCGCCGTTGGGATCGGCGGGGATCGAGTTGCGGTTGGTGACGATCCCAGAATCCAGCAGCGCCGACTCGGCCTGACGCCCCGTGAGCCCGAACGACGTCACGTCCAGCAGCACAATGTGGTTGTCAGTACCGCCGGTCACGAGGCGGGCGCCGCGCTTGAGGAAACCGTCGGCAAGCGACTTGGCGTTGCCGGCAATTCGCTGGGCATACTCGCGGAAGGCCGGTTGGCGCGCCTCTGCCAGCGCGACGGCTTTGGCGGCCATCACATGCGACAGCGGACCACCGAGCACCATCGGGCAACCCTTGTCGACGGCGGGGGCGAACTCCTCGGTCGCCAGGATCAGCCCGCCGCGCGGCCCACGCAGCGACTTGTGAGTGGTGGTGGTTGTGACGTGTGCGTGCGGTACCGGATCCTCGTCACCGGTGAATACCTTGCCCGCCACCAGCCCGGCGAAGTGGGCCATGTCGACCATCAGAGTGGCCCCCACTTCGTCGGCGATCTCACGCATCTTCGCGAAGTTCACCCGGCGCGGATAGGCCGAGTAGCCGGCGACGAGCACCAACGGCTTGAACTCGCGGGCAGCGGCAGCCACTGCGTCGTAATCCAGCAGCCCGGTTTCTGGATCGGTGCCGTATTGGCGCTGGTGGAACATCTTGCCGGAGATGTTTGGCCGAAAACCGTGGGTGAGGTGGCCACCGGTGTCCAATGACATCCCCAGCAGCCGCTGGTTGCCCAGCCTTGCGCGCAGGGTTTCCCAGTCGGTCTCGGACAGGTCGTTGACGTGCTTGG
>JBMYXJ010000405.1:0-3471 GCA_049608285.1 Mycobacterium sp.
CCCGACCTCAGCGCCCGACCTACCCAGGCTCGCGGGCAGTGTCAGTACGGATATCACCCCAATAGATGGAGAGCTCGATCATGGCTGTGCCCAAGCGCAGGATGTCGCGCGCGAACACTCGTAGCCGCCGCGCGCAGTGGAAGGCCACCCGCACTGAACTCGTCGGCGTCACCGTCGCAGGTCAGCAGCACAAGGTCCCGCGGCGCCTGCTCAAGGCGGCGAGGCTTGGGTTGATCGACTTCGACCGTCGCTGAGTTCTGAGAGAAGTCCCCGGTCACCCGGCGCGCCTCTCAGGTCTTTCTCAGACACGGGGTCGACACTATGTCAGTGCGCATACTTGTCGTTGACGACGATCGCGCGGTGCGCGAATCCCTGCGACGATCCCTTTCCTTCAATGGTTATTCGGTTGAGCTGGCACAGGACGGCCGCGAGGCTCTCGACCTGATTGTCAGCAACCGCCCCGACGCCCTGGTGCTCGATGTGATGATGCCGCGGTTGGACGGTCTCGAGGTATGCCGCCTGCTGCGCAGCAGCGGCGACGATCTCCCGATATTGGTGCTCACAGCGCGCGACTCCGTGTCTGAAAGGGTCGCGGGTCTGGACGCTGGGGCCGACGATTACTTGCCGAAGCCCTTCGCGCTGGAGGAGTTGCTGGCGCGGATGCGCGCGCTGCTGCGCCGCACCAACCCCGAGGATGCTAGTGAATCGGCGGCGATGACTTTTTCAGACCTATCGCTGGATCCGGTGACGCGCGAGGTCACCCGCGGTGAACGGCCGATCAGTCTCACCCGCACCGAGTTCTCTCTTCTGGAGATGCTGATCGCCAACCCGCGCCGGGTCCTTACCCGCAGCCGCATCCTCGAGGAGGTGTGGGGCTTCGACTTCCCGACGTCGGGAAACGCGCTCGAGGTCTATGTCGGCTATTTACGGCGTAAAACCGAGGCGGAAGGTGAGCCGCGGCTGATCCATACCGTGCGCGGGGTCGGCTATGTACTGCGCGAGACCCCACCCTGATGGCCATCGCGCCGTCTGAGTCGACATCTGGGTCAAAGTCGGGGTTGAAGTTCAGATTGAAGTCCAGGTTGAAGTCCGGGGCTGGTTCCGGGGCTGGGTCCGGCCCGCAGGCGGGGACCCTTTCACCCCCACCGCCAACTGCCAGTTCGGTGTCATTGCGGTGGCGCGTGATGCTGCTGGCTATGTCGATGGTGGCGATGGTCGTTGTGCTGATGGGGGTTGCCGTTTACGCGGTCGTGTCCCGGGCGCTCTACGACGACATCGACACCCAGCTGCGTAGCCGTGCCCAGCTGCTCACCGAGAGTGGATCGTTGGCCGCCGATCCCGGTAAGGCCATCGAAGGTACCGCTTATTCCGAGGTCAACGCCATGCTGTTCACGCCTCGGGCGATCTACACGGCCAATCAGCAGGGGCAGACGTTGCCGCTTGGCGGACCTGAGAGGGACGTCATCCAGGGCAACTTGCTGATGTCGCTGCGCACGGTCAGCCACCAGAGGGTGCTCGCGTTGCATCTCAGCAACGGCAGTGCGCTGCTGATCTCTAAGAGCCTGGCGCCGACTGGGCGAGTGCTCAACCGGTTGGGCACGGTTCTGCTCATCGTCGGTGGGATTGGGGTGGCCGTGGCTGCCATCGCGGGTGGAATGGTGGCGCGCGCCGGACTGCGCCCGGTGGCCCGGCTCACCGAGGCGGCTGAGCGAGTCGCCCGTACAGACGATCTACGACCTATCCCGGTGTACGGCAGCGATGAGCTCGCGCGACTCACCCAAGCATTCAACATGATGTTGCGGGCTCTGGCCGAGTCCCGTGAGCGGCAGGCAAGGTTGGTCACCGATGCCGGCCACGAGCTGCGTACCCCGTTGACCTCGCTGCGCACCAACGTTGAGCTCCTGATGGCATCTATGGCGCCCGGGGCGCCGCCCATACCCGAGGAGGAGATGACGGGGCTGCGGGCTGACGTCATCGCTCAGATCGAGGAATTGTCGACGTTGGTTGGCGATTTGGTAGACCTCACTCGGGAGGAAGCCGGTGGAGTCATCCACGAGCCAGTCGACCTAGCTGAGGCGATCGATAGGTCGCTGGAGCGGGTCCGTCGGCGCCGCAACGACATTGAGTTCGACATATCGGTAATGCCGTGGCAGGTGTACGGCGATGGGGCCGGCCTGGGCCGCGCGGTACTCAACCTCTTGGACAACGCCGCCAAGTGGAGCCCGCCCGGGGGCCGGGTCGGTGTTCGGCTCACACAGGTCGACGCGTCGCACGCCGAGCTGGTGGTCTGCGATTACGGCCCCGGAATCCCGGCGCAGGAACGGAATCTGGTCTTCGAACGGTTCTTCAGGTCAACCGCTGCCAGGGCGATGCCGGGGTCAGGTCTGGGTCTGGCGATCGTCAAGCAGGTGGTACTCAAACACGGCGGCACCTTGTTCGTCCGTGAGACGGTGCCGGGCGGTCAACCGCCGGGCACGTCGATGCACGTGGTGTTGCCGGGCCGTGCCCCTGCTGTCGATCCCGAGAAGGTGGAGCGAGAAGTCGCGACACGCGGGGGCTGATCGCCACGTGAGCACACTCACAGACGAGGATGATGGGACAGGGTCCGGGGTGCCTGAACGGTCCAGATGTTATCCCGATGTTATCGCTGCGCCAATCGATCTCTAAGGGGATTCTCAGCACGATTGGGCACGCTTAGGGCTCGCCCCTCGTTGTTCCAAGCGACGAAACCTACTCCAAGGAAGAGCATCGCAGCGACATGACGAACCACCCGAGGTACTCGCAGACCCCGCCGCCGGATCGTCAACCCGGAATGCACGGGCAGGTCCCGCGCGGCTCGCGACCGGCGGGCCCCTACCAGCGACAGCCTTATGACTGGCGCTACGTGACTGATCAACAGCGACAAACGACTGATCAACAGCGACAAGCGTTTCGGGGGCCTTACGATCCCTACCGGGGTGCGCCTATGCCGGCCGGGCCGGATCAGAACTCCCGGCCGAACGTGCCGTTCGACATGCCGTTCGCTCCCCAGTCGCAGCCCCGGAAGCATTCCCGCGCAGCGGCTTTGGCGGCCGGTGCAGTTGCTATCGCGGTGGTTTCCGCTGGAGTCGGCGGTGGCGTACCCAGATGACCACGGTGCCGGGGTGGGCGCTTCCGGCGCTGCGCCCAGCGTGGCTTCGGCCAGCGTGCCGGCCGGATCCGTCGAGCAGGTGGCCGACATGGTCTTGCCGAGCGTGGTCATGCTGGAAGTGACTGTTGGACGGCAGTCAGAAGAGGGCTCCGGTGTCATCCTGTCGACAGACGGCCTGATCCTGACGAACAACCACGTGGTCGCCGCGTCCGGGGAGAACCCAGGCGAAGCCGGTGGTCCAAAGACCAAGGTGACTTTCTCCAATGGCAAAACGACGACGTTCAGCGTGGTCGGAGCCGACCCCAGTAGCGATATCGCGGTCGTCCAGGCCCAGAACGTCT
>JBMYXJ010000406.1:0-3461 GCA_049608285.1 Mycobacterium sp.
GAGAGTTAGCAGGTCAGCATAGTCACCGCGCGACGCGAAAAACCCCTGCCCTTCGGTTGCCAATAGAGGTCCCCAGCGCTCGAGCAGCACCGTATTGAGGAACTCAATATTGTCGATGTCGTTGTACCCGAGCGCGATGGTGTTGTACTGCTGCGAGCCCAGGTTCGACAATGCGGTGTCGATCAGCGGATCTCCAGCGCCGCCATTCATCTCAACGAACGTGACCGTGACCCCGGGGGGTAGCGTCGAGTTCTCTTGCAGACGAAGGTCAATGTCGTTGCCGCTCTCCCCCTTCCACCGGCACGTCAGGTCAACTTGGTTGCCGGCGGCGACACTGGTGGTCGGAAGGTCAGGAAGTTGGGCGATGACGCCGTCCAGGGCCGCTACCATCTCGACCGGCGTCCAGTCCTTCTGGATAACGATCCGCACGAGCTGTCCAGCGACCTGAAAGTTGACTGAGGCTGACTGTGTAGCGACCCCACCAAACTGGATAGCTCCGACCGCATTGGTACCCGCAGGGTCTTCCGGTACTGGCAAGATCCAGAGCTCGATACCCGAGTTCTTCAGGTACAGATCGATCATTCGAGCGAGCATCGACCCCTTGCCGGCGAGTTCCTCGCCGGCCCCCTTGCTGAGCACCCTCACCGGCTCGTTATCGACCGCAGTCCCGCTCGGGTCCTTGGTGCCGATCAGCATCGACCGCCTCACGGGGTCGGGGTTAGTGACCTGCTGGCCCGTAAACTCCAGGTAGATTCCAGGGACGTTTGGGACGATGAATGGTGGCGTGTAGGGCATCTCAGTCCTTCGGCGTCACGGGTTTCGCAGACTCAGGCTGGTCGGGCTTCTTGAGTGTCTCGGGCTTCTGCTGTAGCCCAACGTCCTCAGCACCGCGGGGCGTATTTCGAAGCGTCATCGCGTCGACGACGCGGCCGTTTTGAAATAGGAGAACCTTACTCATGGCGGTCCCGCTCGTTTTGACGCTCTCGGCGCTCCTTGGCTTCTGCTTCGGCCTTGAGCATCTGGGCCTTGAGGCTGTCGATCTTGTTCTGCTCGACCTCGGCCTCTCGAGGAGGATCCTCTTCGACGAAATTTCCCCGAGCGATCTGAACCGCGACCCAGGAACTGTGATCGAGGAATTCTCCGCCAGGCGCCAGGGCCCCGGCCGGCCATCGGTAGTCGCCCACATCGAGGCCCGCGCGCCGATCCGCTTCGGTGATCTTGCGGGCGGTGATCTTGACCATGTTCATGGACGCGTTACCCGGTTGCCGCGGCACTCGAGCCCGGACCAGGTCGCCTCGAATGCTGACCAGCTTAGGCCGGACGAACACGCGGGTTTTTGCCTTACGTTGTTCACGCTGGGTGGTCATGACTGGTCGATCTCCACTGAGATGGCGATTTCTGGCTCCTCGTCGGGAGCAAGCAACTTGTCGACGATGTCGCCTTCGTACTTCACAAAGTCGGGAAGGGTAGCGGGGTCAGGAAGTCCCTTGAGAAGACCGATGCGCTGCCTGCCTGTGACAACCCAGAGGGCAAGTCGAGACGACTCAAGAATTCGCCTGTTAAATACCGAGGTGGTGGCCAAGTTCTGCGCGGTGATCGAACCAAGATCAGTGAGCTCAGCGCACCCCTTCTCGAAACCCCAGAGGCCATTGTTTGACAGGGCCAGCTTGATCACGAGCTCGGCATGCCAGGCGGCCACCTTGTGCGCCGTGACAGGCTCTTGGGCATCAGGGGCGATCAGCCCACGGGCTGCGATGAAGACCGCCCACGTCACCCACATCGCCGCCTGAGTCTCATACTGACCAAGCCCGTCGTCGTATCCGTCGCACTGAGCCTTGAGCACGCAGACTCTGAGCGCAGCAAGTGCCGAGGTCGTCGTGTCGTCAGGCGCAGGCCTGATCGACATGGTGAAATTCTTGAGGGTCTCTCCATCGACAGACCCGTTGAACTCACGAATGTCGTTGTTAGGGAGCTGCGCCTTGAGCGCCGCGACGATCCCCGGCGCAGCGCCTGAGATGGGGCCGTACTCAGGCACCGAGGCCCCCGAAGATCAGTTGCTCAAGAGCAATCAGGTCAGCCGTGCTGGCCCCTGCAAACCGTCGCTTCGAGTCGACGGCTTCGGCGTAGCTCTCCGATGAGTACACGCTGATCGTCAGGCCCTCTTGTTCGGCCTGGATCGAGTCGACGAGGTTGCCTTCGTCGATCAGTAAACTTTGGCCTGGGCCTCGCGTGTCGGCGTACAAAGGCGACCAGGGCTCCCACTGGCTTCCGTCTGGCGCTGTCTTCGTCTTGAACCGCCCCACGATGCGCCGCTCGAGCTCAGCTGCTGCCGGCTCAAGGTCCACTGTGGTGAGCAGGTCATCAACACCGCTCGCTGCTGGTTCGAAGATTAACATCAGATCTTGCCGATGCCCTGTAGCCCCTGCGAGAAGTACGCGGGTAGCCCCGGAGCGAATGCAGATGTAGGGGGTTGCGGGTCAGCCACGCCGGCGGATGCGACCTCGCCCTTGCCCATCTCTTTGAGCAACGCGACCGCGTCCTTTTGGTCGCCGCGTGCTTTTTCAGACACCGCCTCGGTGTTGGGCATGCACTGGTAGAACGCTATTGCCGCGACGGCGGAGCGCAGGGCCTCGCCACCGTCGGCGGCAGCCTGGACCTCTGCGGGAGTGAGCCGCCGCCCGAGGTAGGCATCGGCGTTTCCAGACGCCGCAAGTATCGCTCGGTCGAGCGCGTCAGCTATCTGGGGATTCGTAAAGTCATACGGCGGCGCATTGGTCGTATAGCTGAGCACGCTCGCGAGAGTGACCTCGCCGTATCGGGTCTTCATGTACGCAGGCCCGATATAGCTGGTGGTCATTTACTTTGCTCCGGCTGGCTTGCGCTGGCGCGATCGAAACCGGCGCCCGCGGGTTGGGGCGGGTGATGGGGTCGGCGGGATGGGTGGGATTGGCTCGGCTGCGGCTTTGGCCTTGGCTGCCTTGGCCTCGGCGTCCTCGGCCTCTGCTTTGGCCTTGTCGGCCTTGGCCTTGTCGTCCTCGGCCTCGGCCTTGGCCTTGTCGGCCTCTGCCTTGGCCTCTGCCGCGTTCTTCGCCGCGGCCTTTGCCGCCCCTCGGCCTGGCTTAGCCATCAGGCCTTGCCTGCATTGACCCGCTGCATCACCGCAGCGCTCGGGACAACGCCGCAGTAGCGACTCGTCCGCAGCTCGAGGTTGTAGTTGACCGGAAGGTTGTCCGAGCCGTAGGTGGTCAGGGTCCGGTTCAGTAGCTTCTGCGCTTGGAACATGTAGAGCGGCGGCACCAAAAGAATGGTGGGGCTCACCGAGATCGGGTTGCCGGCTTGATCGATCGCGCCGCCGACCATCGTTTGAATCGCCGATTCAAGCGCTTGCTCGGTCACGGGGCCCTGGACGGCGAAGGCGAGCTGTGGAAACGAGTACCCGAAGGCCGCTCGGTACCGGGCTT
>JBMYXJ010000407.1:0-3453 GCA_049608285.1 Mycobacterium sp.
TCTGTTGCTGGTCATCGCGAGTGTGAGGCTGTCGGTGCTCTTCAGCTTCCAGGGCAACGACATGATGACCAGCTTCCAGGTCATCGCGTCCGGAGTCGGGGCCGGCGACGACGCCGTCAGAGAGTCTGGCAGGGACGGCTTCTGGCTGTCGATGGGGGTCTTCGCGGTTCTGGCCGTCATCAACGTCGCCATCATCATGCTCAACCTCTTTGTCACCCAGCGATTCATGCTCCGCTGGCGTACCTGGCTCACCGACCATTTGACCGGCGACTGGCTCGACGGCAAGGCCTATTACCGGACGCGGTTCATCGACGACACCATCGACAACCCCGACCAGCGCATCCAGGCGGACATCGACATCTTCACCGCCGGCGTCGGCGCCCTGCCCAACACGCCGAACAACACCGCTGGTACCACCCTGCTGTTCGGTGCCGTCTCATCGATCGCTGCGATGATTTCGTTCACGGCGATTCTGTGGGATCTATCGGGGCCGGTGACCCTGCCATTCGTCGGATTTGAACTGCCCAAGGCGATGTTCTGGATCGGAATCGCCTACATCCTGTTCGCCACAATCGTGGCTTTCTGGATTGGCCGCCCGATCATCACGCTGTCGTTCAACAACGAGAAGTTCAACGCCGTCTTCCGGTATGCCTTGGTTCGACTGCGCGACGCTGCCGAGGCAGTCGCCTTCTACCGCGGCGAGGTCGCCGAGCGCACCGGTCTTCGGCGCCGGTTCGCCCCAATCGTCGCGAACTACAAGAAGTACGTGAACAGGCTGGCGGCCTTCCTCGGCTGGAACCTCTCGATCAGCCAAGCCCAGGAATTGATCCCCTACATCGTGCAGTTCTCGCGGTTCTACAACGGCGAGATCACTCTGGGTCAGCTCTCGCAAACGGCGAGCGCCTTTCGTGAAATTCTCAGCGGGCTGTCGTTCTTCCGAAACGCCTACGACAACTTCGCCGGCTACCGTGCCGCGATCATCCGCCTGCACGGACTCGTAACCGCCAACGAAGAGGGGCGGGCGCTGCCCTCGCTTGATGCCGAAGATTCCGCTGACGGTCACGTCGAGTTGGAAAAGGTCGAGGTGCGCACCCCGGCCGGTAGACAGCTGATAGATCCACTCGGCCTGCGACTCGACCCCGGCGAAGCGTTGGTTATCACCGGACCTTCCGGCAGTGGCAAGACCACGCTGCTGCGCAGCCTCGGACGCCTATGGCCCTTCGCGTCGGGCTCCATCAAGTATCCGATCGAGGAGAACTCGACGTTGTTCCTTTCGCAGCTGCCCTACGTGCCTTTGGGAGATCTGCGCACCGTGGTGTCATACCCGAATCAGACCGGCTCGATCACTGATGAGGACCTGCGTGCGATCCTCAACCAGGTTGCGCTACCCCACCTGACCGAGCGGCTCGACGAGGAGGCGGACTGGGCCAAAGTGCTCTCCCCCGGCGAGCAGCAGCGGATCGCGTTTGCGCGAATCCTGCTCACCAAACCACAGGCGGTGTTCCTCGACGAATCGACCTCTGCCCTCGACGAGGGGTTGGAACTGATGCTCTATCAGCTCGTTCGCAGCGAGCTACCCAACACCATCTTGGTCAGCGTCAGTCACCGCCACACTGTCGAGCAGCACCACACGCGGCAACTGCAACTGCTCGGCGATGGTCGGTGGCATCTCGGCGATGTCGGTGACGAACCCGCGCGCGTCTGATAGGGGTTCCTGTCGGCCGTGATTTGCTCCGTTCGTCTTCGCGCTCGACTCATCCACGCAGCGTCTTGATCCGGGCCCAAATTTCGACCGCAAGTAGAGGACCTCGAGCAGGATGGACAGGTACGAGGTGGCCATCACCGTCCACGCGAACGGCGGCAGCGGCTGACCGTAGAGCGTGAGGCTGTCGAATGCCCGGCGCACTCATCGGCGCCCACTAACCCAGTTGTTGGCGGGTGGCGCGATCAGACCATGTGAAGCCGCCGGACTCGCTGTCGGACCCGTCAAATCCCTTGAGCCGGTTGGTGACGTTGGTGCCGTTGTTGTCTAGCTCCGCGGTGAATGGGCCGGCCTCGCGGGCGTGACGCCTGGAAAATTCCGAGCGCGTCAGATGGCGGTGTGCGGATCATGCGCGTCGCGCCACGCCAGCGGGTTGAGTCCGCGGAAAGGATCGTCTTCCCGCAGCCGGAGGAGGTCGGCCAGGATCCCCTCCAACGCAACCTGGGCGCGCTGTTTCACAGCGTCCGCCCATGCCTGTGCCTCAACGCCGCGCGGTCTGGCCGTGTCGATCGGCGCACCGAATCGCAAGTACATTCGTTGCGGTCGGGGAATCAGGGTGGGGCCGATCCCCCGTAGCAACGGCATGGTCATTTCTGGGCGGCGGTTGAACCTGCGGGCCACAGCCTCGCTACACCTCGCGTAAGCGCTGTCGCGGGTGGTCCAACTGCGGTAGATGTCGTCTGCACCAACCAGACCCGCGGGCACGATGGGATAGCGGTTCTCCGCCGACAGTCGCGCGAATCCGGTGCGTCCCTGCCAGCGCAGCGTGTACTCCTCGCCTTTGAATTTGGGGATCTCCCGTCCGCCGCCGGGAAATACCAGGACGGTTTGATCGTGGCGCATGAGTTCGCGGGCGGTATCCGGCGCTCCGACCACGCCGCCTAACGCCGCCAGCAGGTCAGCAGCTGGACCGCGCATGCGTCCGAAACTCCGATCCGCCAGCGGCAGCACCCGGGTCCCGATATTGCGCCGCACCGTATCGGAGATCAGGAAAACTTCGGCGGCGCCGACCTGAGTGTGATTGCCCACCAACAAGAATCGTCCATCAGCGGGCAGGTGCTCGGTACCGTCGATGTAGGGCCGGGACAAGTCCAGAACTGGGCGGAGGCTCTCGGTTGCTGTGTCTAGCACCCGACGTAGAGTCTGGACTCGCCCACCGGGTGCCATGACGGTGGCGGTGTGTTCACTCATTCTTGGTTGCCCCAGGACGAGAGAACACGACGGTGATCGACGGCGGGCCCAGCCGCATCGGCGGGGGCAGGATATCGATCTGCATCTGCGGGTCGGCGGCGCGCCCGAGAGCCTTGAACGCCGATGGGCTATAGGCCCGCAACAGACTTATGAAGGTGTCGTGCAGACCCGGCGCCAACGACGACCACGGCATGAACAGCAAGTACGTTGGAATCAGCAGGGCCGGAGACAGCGTGAACGCCAACGGTGTTTGACGTTTGACGTCGATTACCAGGAAATGCCTGCCCACTCGGGTTGCCTCGGCGATGGCGCGACACGCGACCGCCGGCGGCAGGTGGTGGAACGACATTGCGAACACCACCAAGTCGTAGCTGTTGTCCTCCGCTTCGATCGCGGTGGCGTCAATCACCTGGGTGTGCGCCCGCGGGTGGGTTCCCAACTCCCCCGCGGAGATATTGGCCACCGAGGTCGGATCCAGATCGCTGACTGTGACGGTCGCA
>JBMYXJ010000408.1:0-3443 GCA_049608285.1 Mycobacterium sp.
GGCGATGTACAAGGCATCAGAGACTGGATTGATCGACGGAGATGAGCTGGACGCTGCCCGCCGGTCGATGTCCGAAGATCTGTACCAGCAGGAATTTGAGTGCTCATTCGAGGCGGCGGTCAGGGGCGCATTCTACGCGAAGGAAATAGCTGAAGCCCGGGCAGATGGACGATTCATCGAGCGGCTGTATGACCGGCACCTGACGGTATGGACGGCTTGGGATCTGGGCATCGACGATGCGACTGCGATCTGGTTTTTCCAACTCTACCGCAACGAAATTCGATGGATCGATTACGAAGAGCATTCGGGCGAGGATCTGGCCTTCTACGCGAAGACGCTGGCTGAGAAGCCGTACATCTATGAAGGGCACATCCTGCCGCATGACGTGAAGGTGCGAGAACTGTCATCCGCACGCCGCCGGATCGACACGCTCTATGATCTCGGATTGAAGAATATCGAGGTCGCGCCGAATGGCACAGTCGCGGACGGTATCAACGCCGCCCGCGTGATTGTAGCGCGGTCATGGTTTGACACTGAGACCTGCGCCCGGGGCGTCGATTGCCTCGAGAACTACCGTAAGGAATGGGACGGGAAGAGGCAGGTGTTCAAGCCGCAGCCTCTTCACGACTGGGCGAGCCACGCATCGGACGCGTTTCGGTACGCAGCGACAATGATTGATTTTGAGGAGGCGGAAGCTGATGCACATCGCGAACGCCGCAGACATGGCAGAGACAGCCGAACCGGGTATTGATGCGCTTCTCCGCATGGCGGGTCAGATCAACATTGATCTGGACGACGCCAAGCTGAACGCGCTCGGCTCCAGGGTTGCCCGGGACGCGCAAGAAGATGACGACAGCCGGTCCGACTGGCGGTCGAGGTACGACGCGTCCATAGAGCTCGCGGCGATGACTGCAGAAGAGAAGAATTCACCGTTCGAGGGGGCCTCGAATGTCGTCTACCCGCTCCTGGCGGAGGCGTCACTGGCGTTCGCCAATCGTTCACTTGCCGCGATCTTCGACGATGACACCATCGCCCGCGCGACGGTCAACGGCGATGACCCGCAAGGCGAGAAGCAGGCACGGGCCGACCGTGTCGGGGAGCACCTGAATTACCAGATGACCAGTGAGATGGTCGAGTGGGAGCCGGACATGCGCCGGCTGCTGCACATGCTGCCGTCAACCGGCTGTGTCTTCCGCAAAATCTGGTGGTCAGCAGGCGAGTCTCGGCCAATGTCCTGTCTGGTTCGACCCGAGCACTTCATCGTCAACAACAGTGTTTCGAGCCTCAAGTCCGCGCCCCGATCGACTATGGTGTTCACGCTCTGGCCGCACGAGGTTGAAGAGAAAATCCGGGCGGGTATGTTTCACGATCAGGACTACGGGATCGATAAGGAGCGCGACGAAGAGCAGGAATTCTACGAGCAGATCCGGCGCATCGATCTGGACGATGATGGGTACCCTGAGCCCTATGTTGTCATCGTGCACAAGGCGTCCAGCAAAGTGGCCCGGGTCAAGGCCTGCTACGGCACACGTGTTGTCGCCAGCGAGGGCGGGCGTCTGACGACTTACGACGGCCAGAGCATGGCGCCGACCCACGCTCAGCCCGGTGACATTATCCTCAACGGTGATCGGGTGCAGCAGATCGTGCCGATGCAGTATTTCGTGAAGTACGGGCTGATACCTGACCCACAGGGAGGCTTCTACGATTGGGGATTCGGCCAACTGATCGGGGATATGAACCGTTCCGTGACCACGCTTCTTCGTCAGATGATCGACGCCGGGACATTGCGCAATTCGGGCGGGGGCATCCTGTCCAAGGCATTCAAGGGCCGACAGGAGGCAATCGACATCGCGGTCGGGGAGTGGCGCACGGTCGATGTGTCGTCCGAAGACCTGGCGCGGGGCATCCTTCCGAACCCGAACCCGGACCCGAGCCCTATGGGTTTGCAGCTGATCGAAGTCCTGGTCAACGCTTCTCGGTCGATGACAACCCAGTCGGACGTTGCGTCTGGCGACGTAGCCGCCCAGATGGCTCCGACGACGATGATGGCGCTGGCAGATCAGGCCATGACCGGTTTTCGCGGGCTATTCAAAGGTGTGTGGCACTCGTTGTCGGAGGAAGTACGCATGTTTGCGCACCTGAATCGCCTCTCACTGGATGGCGAGACGTATTTCCGGTTCCAGGACGCGCAAAAATCTGTCGCTCAGCAAGACTACGGCATTGAGGACATGGATATCACGCCTACAGCGGATCCCGATGGACAGAGCCCGATGCAGAAGGCGTCACGCGGGCAGTTGCTCATGTCGATGGCGGCCGACCCCCGACTGGACGCGCTGAAGCTGTACGAAGAAGCCTTCCGGTTGATGAAGTTCGGTGACATCGAGAAGTTCATTGCCCCGCCCCAGCAACCGGACCCGCAGGCGCAGCAGGCGGCCCTGTTGGCCGCGACGAAGCTGCAAGCGGATATCGCCCTCATCATGGCCAAGGTCGAGAACGAGCGGACATCGTCGGTACTGAAGCAGGCCCAGGCGGTTGGCGAGATTGCAGAGGCGGAAGCGCACGAGTCCGGCAGGCAGATGAACGAATTCATGGCGGAGCTGCAACGCCTGCAAGCCTACGCGAAGACCATTGGCGAGGTGGCGAATGTTACGGAACGAGTTCGAGGAATGGAAGGCGGGCAGCAAGCCGGTCTTCCGAGCGCTGGCACGCCGCCGGTTGCACTTGCTGGAGGCCCTTTCTGAGGCCCGCACAGAGCAAGAGATTTACCGGCTCCAGGGCCGGGCCGACGCCTTGAAGGAATTGGCGAACCTGGATCACAGCGATTTTGAATGGAGCGACACAGATGATTGATCCCGATGGGGTGAAGCCGCTGGAGTTCAACGTGGTCGTTGAGCTTCTGCCGACCGAGGAGAAGGCAGGTTCGATCCTGCTTCCGGACGAAGTGAAAGACCGCAACCAGCGAGGCACGACCGTCGGTCGTGTCGTCAGCGTTGCCGACAGGGCGTTCTCGGATCCCGAGATGTTCGGTCCCGATGATCGGTGCGTTCCGGGTGATGTGGTCATCGTCGGTAAGTACACCGGCGCGCCCCTGGCGCGGGGCAACGCCGACGCCAACACCACCTTTCGTGTGGTGAAGGACAAGGACATTTTCGCGAAGGTCATGGAGGCGGCGCATGTCTGAGGAAGCGCAGGAGGCCGTGACTGAGCCAGTTACTGAAGCGGAACCGGATACCGGTCAGGAAACCTCTGAAACGCCGTCTTTCGACAGCCCGGTCGAGGCCATCGCCGCCGATATCGGCTGGCGTCCCGACGGTGAGCTGTCTGCGGAGGATTATATCCGCAACGGGCAGGAGATTCAGAAGCGTCAGCGTGTTTCGAACGAGCGACTGGACACCGAACTGAAACAGACCAAGGACATGGTGCAGCGCGTCTCGCGACAGATG
>JBMYXJ010000409.1:0-3431 GCA_049608285.1 Mycobacterium sp.
CCTGTGCTGGTGGTCAACCTTTGACGAACAAACCGTCAACGGGTGGGGGCCCTAGCTAGTTCCCAGCCTGAGTTCCCGCACCCCTGCGGCCATGTCCACGCAAACCTTACCCGGGCCGCCTCACAGCTGAGCTACCAACTAGATTGCATTCCGTGGACGAGAACGAGGATGTCCTAGTATCCGTAGAAAGAGGCGTTGGGCTGCTCACCCTCAACCGGCCCAAAGCGATCAACTCGTTGACCCACCCCATGGTCGGTCAGATTTCTGCCGCGCTGAATGATTGGGAGCACGACGAGTCGGTCCGCGCAGTCGTCATCTCGGGCGCCGGTGACCGTGGCCTGTGCGCGGGTGGCGACGTCGTCGCGATTTACCACAGCGCGAAGGCCGGCGGAGCCGAAGCGCGGCAGTTCTGGGCCGATGAATACCGTCTCAATGCCTACATAGATAGCTACCAAAAACCATTCGTCGCGCTGATGGGCGGCATAACGATGGGCGGCGGCGTCGGCATCAGCGCACACTGCAGCGTCCGGGTGGTCACCGAGACGACCAAGATGGCGATGCCCGAGGTCGGCATCGGGTTCATTCCCGACGTTGGCGGCACTTTCATTCTGTCGCGCGCACCCGGACTACTCGGCGTCCACGCAGCTCTGACAGGCGCTCCGTTCACCGGTGCAGATGCCATCGCGCTGGGGTTCGCCGATCACTTCGTGCCCAACGACCGCCTTGGCGCGTTTACCGAGGCGATCCTGGATGCCGACATCGACACGGCCGTATCCGCATACGCCGAAGAGCCACCCCAGAGTCCGCTGCTGGCTCATCAGGAGTGGATTGACCATTGCTATGCGGGTGAGACCGTGTCCGACATCGTGGCGGCGCTGCGCGGTCACGACGCCGGACTCGGCCCCAGCCGAACCGGTGGAACCGCCGCCAACGACGCGGCCAATCTGATTGCCGCACGCTCCCCCGTTTCCCTGTCGGTGACCCTGAACGCGGTGCGCCGGGCCGCATCCCTGCCCACTCTCAGAGATGTACTGCGCCAAGAATTTCGAACATCGTGCGGCGCACTGCGTTCGCATGATCTGGTCGAGGGCATTCGTGCACAGCTCATCGACAAGGACCGCAACCCACAGTGGTCGCCGGCGTCGCTGTCTCTGGTCACTGCCGAGGATGTCGATGCGTATTTCGTCTCCGCCGATCCCGACCTGACGTTCGACCCCTGACCCCGACAGGACCACACAGGAGCAGCCATGACACCCACCAATTACGAGACGATCCTGGTCACCCGCGAGGGCCGGGTCGCCACCATCACGTTGAACCGGCCGAAAGCTCTCAACGCGCTCAACAGCCAGGTCATGTCGGAAGTTACGGCCGCCTCCGCTGAACTCGATAGCGACGTCGGTATCGGGGCGATCATCATCACGGGCAACGAGAAGGCGTTCGCGGCCGGGGCGGACATCAAGGAGATGGCGAACTTGTCGTTCGCCGATGTGTTCGCCGCCGACTTCTTCGCCGCCTGGGGCCAGTTCGCCGCAACCCGCACGCCGACCATCGCAGCCGTCGCGGGATACGCGTTGGGCGGCGGCTGCGAGCTTGCGATGATGTGCGACATCCTGATCGCCGCCGACACCGCGAAGTTCGGCCAGCCCGAGATCAAGTTGGGAGTGCTGCCGGGCATGGGTGGCTCGCAGCGCCTAACCCGTGCAATCGGCAAGGCCAAGGCGATGGACCTGATACTGACCGGGCGCAACATGGGCGCCGAGGAGGCCGAACGCGCCGGTCTGGTCGCGCGTGTGGTGGCTGCCGAGGCGTTGATCAAGGAAGCGAAAGCGACCGCTGAGACCATCGCGGGCATGTCGTTGTCGGCATCGCGAATGGCCAAGGAGGCGGTCAACCGTGCTTTCGAGTCCACTCTGACCGAAGGCCTGCTCTACGAGCGGCGACTCTTCCACTCTGCTTTCGCCACCGAGGACCAGACTGAGGGAATGAACGCCTTCACCGAGAAACGGGCCGCGAACTTCACCCACCGTTAGAGTCTCGCCTGTGACCGGTACCGAAGATGGCGTTGTCGCGACCGACGACACCGCGCCGAAGGTCGATTCAAAGGGCGAGCTACCCACCGGGATACCGGTAACCAAGAACGCGTGGTGGATTCGCCACTACACGTTCACCGGTACTGCGGTCGGTCTCGTCTTTCTGTTTTTCTCGATGACGCCGTCCCTGCTGCCCCGCGGCCCGCTATTTCAAGGCCTGGTGAGCGGCGCAGCGGGCGCGATCGGCTACGGCATTGGCGTCTTCGCGGTGTGGTTGGTGCGCTACATGCGGTCTAAGGACTCCAGCCCGCCCGCGCCGCGCTGGTCCTGGTTCGTCCTCGTGGCTGTCGGCGCGGCGGGGTTGATCCTGATGATCATCTGGTTCCACCGGTGGCAGGACAATGTCCGCGACCTGATGGGCGTGCCGCGACTGGGATTCTGGGATTATCCGCTCGCGGCAGTGCTGTCGCTTATCACCCTGTTCACGCTTGTCGAGATTGGCCAGCTGGTCGGCAGGCTGGTGCGCTTCCTGATTCGACAGTTAGATCGCTTTGCTCCACAACGGGTGTCGGCGGTGATTGCGGTTGCACTGATGGTTGCTTTGACTGTCGCGCTGCTCAATGGCGTCGTGGCGCGATTCGCCATGGACACCGTCAACAAGACCTTCGCAGCAGTCAACGACGAGCACGATCCCTATACCGTCAAGCCCGACTCTCCCCTGCGGTCCGGCGGGCCGGAATCGCTGGTCAGTTGGGCGTCACTGGGCCATCAGGGGCGCATGTTTATCGGCGGAGGTCCGACGGTCAAGGAACTCACCGCGTTCAACGGCAGCCCTGCCGTCGAACCGATTCGCGCCTACGCCGGCCTGCATTCTGCCGATGGCATCCAGGCGACCGCGAAGCTCGCCGCACGGGAATTGCAGCGCACCGGTGGGCTCAACCGTGCGGTTGTGGCAGTGGCCACGACGACCGGCACCGGCTGGATCAACGCCGCCGAAGCCTCGGCGTTGGAGTACATGTACAACGGCGACACCGCGATCGTCAGCATGCAGTACTCCTTCCTACCGAGTTGGTTGTCCTTCCTCGTCGACAAGCAGAATGCCCTCCAGGCCGGCCAGGCGTTGTTCGAGGCGGTCGACGCGTTGGTCCGCGAGATGCCTGAGGCGCAGCGGCCCAAGCTGGTCGTGTTTGGTGAGAGCCTGGGATCGTTCGGCGGCGAGGCGCCATTCCTTGCGCTGAACAATCTCATCGCCCGTACCGACGGAGCCCTATTCAGCGGGCCGACATTCAACAACACGATCTGGACCCATCTGACCCGCTACCGCGATCCCGGATCACCGGAGTGGCTGCCGATATACAACAAGGGCGAAAACGTCCGGTTCGTAGCCGAACCCCCAAACCT
>JBMYXJ010000410.1:0-3431 GCA_049608285.1 Mycobacterium sp.
TGCCATATCGCCCTGACCTAAACGGGACCTCTGGTGCCGGTTAACCTCGACACCAGTACACCGACAGGACGGAGTGGATATGCAAGGCTTCGCCGGAAAAGTGGCCGTCGTGACAGGCGCCGGCTCAGGCATCGGCCAAGCGCTCGCAATCGAGTTGGGCCGCTCCGGCGCCCACGTGGCGATCAGCGACATCGACACCGAGGGCCTAGCCACCACAGAACGGCGCCTGAACGCCATCGGCGCCCCGGTGAAGTCTGACCGCCTCAACGTCGCCGAGCGCGAGACTTTCCAGCTGTACGCCGACGAGGTCGCCGAACACTTCGGCAAGGTCAACCAGATTTATAACAATGCGGGCATCGCGTTCATCGGGGACGTCGAGGTCACCCAGTTCAAGGACTACGAACGGGTGATCGATGTTGATTTCTGGGGTGTCGTGAACGGCACCAAATCCTTCCTGCCGCACTTGATCGCCTCCGGCGACGGACACGTCGTGAACATCTCGAGCATCTTCGGATTGTTCGGAGTGCCTGGCCAGAGTGCGTACAACGCAGCGAAATTCGCGGTGCGCGGCTTCACCGAATCGCTCTACCAAGAGATGGCCATCAACGGTCATCCGGTGGCGGTGACCAGGGTGCACCCCGGCGGAATCAAAACAGCAATCCTGCGCAACTCAACGGCCGCAGACGGCTTCGATCGCACGAACCTTACTACCTTCTTCGACCAGAAGCTCACGAGGACGACGCCGGAGAAAGCCGCGACGGTGATCCTCGAGGCGGTGCGCAAGAAGAAGGCACAGGTGCTCGTGGGGCCCGACGCCAAGGCAGTGGATTTCGTCGTCCGAATGGCCGGACCCCGTTATCAGAAACTGTTCTCGAGCGCCATCTCCAAGTTCCTACCGCCCGTGCACTGACCGAACGCGCGCCCACCGGCGCCACTGGGCCGTAAAGGGTGGCCGGCTGGTCCCCCACCACCTAGGTGTCCCCGGACAGCTAGCCTCGACCGGGGACATCTAGGTGGTGACCGACGTGACATTTCGAAACGAGAGAGAGTATTCATGGAGGGCTTTGCCGGCAAGGTATCGGTCGTGACGGGCGCCGGGTCGGGGATCGGTCAGGCGCTGGCAATCGAGCTGGGCCGCTCCGGTGCTCACCTGGCCATCAGCGACGTCGACGCAGAAGGCCTCGCCGTCACAGAGGACAAGCTCAAAGCGATCGGCGCCCAAGTGATGTCCGACCACCTCAACGTCACCGAACGCGAGACTTTTCACGCCTACGCCGAAGCCGTCGCCGAGCGTTTCGGCAAGGTCAACCAGATCTATAACAACGCAGGCATCGCATTCTCCGGAGATGTTGAAATCTCTGAATACAAGGACATCGAGCGGGTGTTCGACGTCGACTTCTGGGGCGTGGTTAACGGGACCAAAGCATTCCTGCCTCACCTCATCGCCTCCGGTGATGGCCACGTGATCAACATTTCGAGTCTGTTCGGACTTCTCGGGGTGCCGGGACAAGCTGCCTACTGCGCAGCCAAATTCGCGGTACGAGGATTTACCGAAGCGCTGAGCCAGGAGATGGCGATGGCCGGCCACCCGGTAACGGTTACCTGTGTTCACCCTGGCGGGATCAAGACTGCGATAGCCCGCAACATGACGACAGTAGACGGCCTCGACAAGCAGGCCCTGGCGCAAGATTTCGACACTCAACTCGCAAAGCTCACGCCGGAGGAAGCTGCTCACGTCATCCTCGAAGGTGTCCGCAAGAAGAAGCCGCAGGTGCTGGTCGGAAGAGATGCGAAGGCCTTTAACGTGGTTATACGCGCGACCGGAGCCGGGTTTCAGCGCTTCCTACCGAAGCTACTGGCGCGAGCCAAGCGCCCCACATCGGGCTGATCCCCTCGGCTGCTCCATCTCAAACGGCCACCGCAGCAATGAGCCTCAACCGCTGCTGACGCCGAGCGGGTGGGCGTCGAGCCACTGCCCGGCCACCGCGCCGGGATCGGCACCCTCGGAGACCTGGCGGCGCATCTCGGTGAGCGATCCGGTGTCCAGAACACCGGCAATCTCGTTGAGGGCGAGCACTTGAGACTCCGTCAGCTCATTGCGCCTGTACAGCGGGACCAGGTTCTCCGCACGGATCAGCGAGGTCTTGTCGGACAACACCACAACCTGCGAGGGCACGTCCGGCGCAGCCGTCGACGTCCAGGCAGCGTCGATCTGTGAAGACTCTAGAGACGCAAACAGTGCGTTCTCATCGGTGAATTCGCGCGCCTCGGGCAATATGCAGGCGCCAATCGACAAAGGCCTTGGAGCACCGGTCACCGCACCGACCGACAAGTCCTCGCACCGCCGGACAATCTCGTCCACGCCGTGGGCGCCCCAGTCCTGCGCGGTCTGCTCGGTCACCGCGAGCGCGGGTTTGTCCTGCGCTGACGTGGTGTAGTCGCCGGCAGCGACGCCTTCGGGCAACGCAGAAACCAGCTTGCGGTACACCTGCACGTCCGATCGTGCCAGCGCATCCGGGTCGAACTCCTGCAGCAGGCGTCCAGTGAAACCGGGCGCGACGCGGACCTCGCCGGAGTCGAGTTGGCCGATCGGATCCTGTTCCGTCTGGACGTGGGCCGGGTTTCCATAGAAGCGCAGAGCGGCCGCGTACAGGTGGGCCACCAGTGCGGATTCTGGATCGTGGGTGGCCCCGACCGGGATAGACGGTCCGGGCTGTTGCCCACCGCAGCCAACGGCGACCAGCACAACGACCAGCGTGGACGCCAGTCGGCTTGGTTTGCGCGCGGGAGTCAGTCGCCCGAACCCTGGGATGCCGCGGCGACCGCAGCCGCCACCGCGGGGCCAACCCGGGAGTCAAGCGCACTCGGCACGATGTGGTCGGCGGCCAGATCGTCACCGACCACTGAGAAAATGGCTTCGGCTGCGGCGACCTTCATCGTTTCGGTGATGCGCCGTGCACCTGCGTCCAACGCACCCCGGAAAACGCCGGGGAAAGCCAGCACGTTGTTGATCTGGTTCGGGAAATCGCTGCGGCCGGTGGCCACGACGGCGGCGTATTTGCGCGCAACGTCCGGATGAATTTCAGGGTCGGGGTTGGACATCGCGAACACAATGCAGCCCGGCGCCATCGTCGCAATCAACTTCTCCGGCACCAGCCCAGCCGAAACGCCCATGAACACGTCGGCGCCGACCAGTGCTTCGGCAGTGCCGCCGCGGAGCGCTCGTGGATTGCTCCTCGTGGCCAGCTCAGCCTTGAACGGGTTCAGGTCGTCGCGTTCGGTGTGGACGATGCCCTTGCTGTCGAGAACCGTGACGTCGCCGATGCCCGCGGCCAACAGGATGTTGGCACAAGCGATGCCGGCGGCTCCAGCGCCGGAGATGACGATCTTCAATGTGTGCATATCACGGCCGAGCACTTCACTGGCCCCCA
>JBMYXJ010000411.1:0-3414 GCA_049608285.1 Mycobacterium sp.
AAGCCGACCTCCTTTACTTTCCACGATAAGTAGAAGGGGTCGATCGGAATGCAGTGACCGCCGAGCCCTGGTCCGGGATAAAAGGGCATGAAGCCAAACGGCTTTGTCGCCGCAGCGTCAATGACCTCCCAGACATCGATTCCGAGCCGGTCACACATCACTGCCAGTTCGTTGACCATTCCGATATTGATGGCTCGAAATGTGTTCTCAAGCAACTTGACCATCTCACCCACGCGTGGAGAACTGACTTGTACCACTCGTTCGATTGAGGCGCCATAGAGCGCAGCGGCGAGTAGTGAGCAGTCAGACGTTAGACCCCCGACCACCTTCGGCACGTTCCTCGTGTTCCACTTCTCATTGCCCGGATCGACTCGCTCCGGCGAAAAGGCGAGGAAGAAGTCTGTCCCAGCCTTGAGGCCAGTCTCCTCAAGAATGCCCTGCACGATCTCTTCGGTGGTGCCAGGGTAGGTCGTTGACTCTAGGATGATGAGCATGCCCGACCGAAGGTGGGCCTTTACCTCCCGCGCAGCCGAGACAACGTAGGAGAGGTCAGGATCTTTCGTTTTACGGAGGGGTGTTGGAACGCATATGTTGATAGAGTCGAGTTCCCCAGCTGTCTCTACGTGTGTGACGGCGCTGATCTTCCCAGCGTCAACTAGTGCTGCGACTGCTGACGTTGGGACATCCGGAATGTGGGATTCGCCACGCCCTATCGCTTCGCACTTTCGCCTATCAGTATCGATACCTACTACTGTGAAACCCGCCCGACCAAATTCGACCGCTAGCGGCAAACCGACATACCCGAGGCCGATGACGCCGGTCCGGGCAGTCCGCTCGCGAAGTTTCTTATGCAAAGCAGCAGCATATGGGTTGATAAACTCGGCGGTATCCGACATAAACTCTGTTATCCTCCCAGGGGGTTTAAAGCGTGGCAAACTATCTGGTCACCGGCGGAGCGGGCTTCATTGGCTCACATCTGGTGGAATCGCTACTGGCAAAAGGTCACTTCGTTCGGGTTGTCGATGACCTCTCGACAGGGTTATTTGAAAACATCCCGGCAGGGGCGGAGTTTATCGAGGGCGACCTGACCGACGCTGCCACTGCCGCGAATGCGGTTCGTAACTGTGAGGTCGTCCTTCACCAGGCCGCCATTCCCTCGGTACCTCGTTCGATCGCATCACCACTTCGCTCACACAACGCTAACATCAACGCAACCTTCAACGTCTTGATTGCCGCGCGTGACGCCGGTGTTCGCCGCGTCGTCTACGCGGCCTCATCGTCGGCCTACGGTGACACACTGATCCTCCCCAAGGTCGAAAATATGCCCGCCAACCCGCGCTCCCCGTACGCGCTTCAGAAGCAGGTAGGCGAAGTCTACTGCCAATTGTTCACTCGGCTCTACAAACTGGAAACTGTGTCAATCCGATACTTCAACGTATTCGGCCCACGCCAGCACCCTTCGTCACCATACTCCGGAGTGCTGTCACTGTTCATCAAGGCCGCGTTGACTGGCGCCGCGCCAACCGTATATGGAGACGGCGAACAAACCAGAGACTTTACGTTTATCGACAACGTCGTGGACGGCGTTTTGCGGGCGGTCGACGCACGGGATGCCTGCGGCGAAGTAATCAACGTGGCTGGTGGCGGCCGCGTCTCACTTAACCAGGCATGGATGGCGCTGGAGTCGATCGTCGGGCCCCTGCCGACGCCCATCTATGCGCCGGATCGACCGGGAGATGTGCGAGACTCCCAGGCCGATATCGCGAAGGCCGAACGCCTGTTGGGCTACAACCCCCTAGTATCATTCCCCGAGGGGCTGCGCCGCACCGTGATGTGGGCGCGCAGCATTGGGTGACGCGCTCGTCGCAATCCAGAGCTTGAGCCTCGCGCAGCTGGGCTGCGTCCCTGGTTCTACGCCGACGCTTGTCCGGGTACGCGCTCTTCGTTGGGAGCACCGCAATAACGGTTCTAGTCGCGCAGTAGGCTGATGAAACCGCGGTCGACGGCAGCTTCGTAAGGGCCACCGAATGCCTTATTGAGCTCCGCTCGGGCTTGCGCGGACCCGGTCATGCGACCAGTCCAGCGTCTGAATGTCAATGCCCCGACATATTCACGTCGGGGGGGGCAAGTCTAGCGAACGGTACCATTGCTCGAACGCATAGTTTGCCCAGAGAAAGTTCTCGTGGTTGCGGCGACCGCTCACATGCTCCTCTACCAGTGTGGCGATGGAGCCCGGGCGGAAGAACCCGCTCGAAGTTAGCCAGCCCTCGTGCAGCGTGTCCCGCAGTGCGGGCGCGAGGGGGCCACGGAACCATTGGCGGAGCGGCACCGAGAAGCCCGCCTTGGGTCGAACGAAGAGCTCAGCGGGCAGCAAGCGCTCAAGGACCTGTCGAAGCACTTGCTTGTCCCCAGGGGCAACACTGTGCAGGCCTCCGGGCAGGGTGCGGGCGAACTCGACAACTCGATAGTCGAGTAGCGGGTTGCGTGCCTCAAGTCCGTACGCCATGGTCGCGCGGTCAACCTTGACGAGTATGTCGTCGACAAGGTACGAGCGCAGGTCGAGATCCATATAGCGCTCGATGAGAGCGCCCGCCGGCACCTCGGAGGCAAGCCGGGCGTCGAACAAGTCGGCGGCGCCCGCCGCGGAGCCGGTCGTGATGTTTCGGTATGGCCGCCTCTTAAGGGGCCCGCGCATGTAAGCATAGAGCTCACTGGTACTGGGTTGCGATAGGGCGGCTACCCCCATCGCCGCGCGGTGAGGCAACGGAAGTGCGGGCATGGCGCGCAGGAGCGGAGCAGCAAAGGCGGCCCTCCTGCGCCATGGATCCAGTCGCGCGAGCTGACGGTAGTAGGGGTAGCCGGCAAACAGTTCGTCACCGCCGTCTCCGGACAGCGCGACTGTAACCTCTGTGCGGGCAAGTCGCGCGATTGCTAAGGAGGGGATTGCGGACGCGTCCGCGAAAGGCTCGTCATAGTGCTCGGGCACTTCGTCGGCAATCGCGAGCAGGTCGTCGGGACGTAGTTCGAGCTCCTGGTGCCGCGTGCCCAAGTGGCGCGCGACCTCGCGCGCGTGGGCCGACTCATCAAAGTCCGCCTCAGCGAAGCCCATTGTGAAGGTGCGCACCGTATCCGTGTTGCGGCACATAAGGGCGACGACGGTGGAGGAGTCAATGCCGCCGCTCAGAAATGCCCCGACAGGGACGTCACTGATGAGCCGGTAGCGCACGCTCGAATCGAGCAGCGCTTCGAGCTGATCCGCTGCATCCGCTGCGCTAAGTGCTGACGATGTGCCGCGGGGAACTAGCGACCAGTATCGCTCCGCGCGTACCGAACCATCGGCCGCGCAGTCCAGCCACGTTCCAGGTTCAAGCTTACGCACCGCACTGTAGATCGAGTGCGGGGCCGGGATGTAGG
>JBMYXJ010000412.1:0-3410 GCA_049608285.1 Mycobacterium sp.
CGCATTGCCCCGTGATGTTATGGAAGGATACCTGATTATGGGGGCCGAAGTGGCTGCACAGCTTGATGCCGCCCCAACGCATATTTTCCTGCAAGCAGGTGTTGGCGGTCTGGCTGCGGGCCGCGCCATCACCACAGCGACCATCGGGAGGACAGCACCATGACCGTGACACTGGCTGCCGACGACCGCCGGATACTCACCCTGGCCGTGCATGAAGCGGGCCACGCCATCGTCGGGACGATCTACGGCGCGAAGGTCGACCACGCGGCGCTGGCCGAAAACAACAACGACGGACTGTGCCGGTTCACCACGTCTGTACTTGGGGCCACCCCCGCCCAATACCGCGCCCAAATCGCCGCAGCCGGAGCTGTGGCCGCAGCTCTATTCACCCACGGCCCACGGCCGCGGCTACACCAGATCGAAGGACTGCTTGGCCCCGGCGACCGCCGGGAGCTACGCCTGGCTGCGCTGTCGAATGGTGGCCCGTTCACCGACCCGATCATCGCGGTGACACCGCTGATTCGACGGTGCTGGGACCCGATCGGCGAGTTGGCAGCGACCCTGGCAGTCGACAGCGAAATCCGTCACCCTGACGTGTGCGCCGCCCTCGGCCTGTCCCCCGATCCTGACCGCGCCGCCTTTCAGCTCGCGTTGCTCCGCTCGGGTTCTGCACCTGGGTCGTTCTCGATCAAGTAGGTGTCGGTCCGCACCCGACAGAGCAAGCACCACCAGAAGCCAATACTGCTCCACCCCATGTACCAGTAGGGCTCCACCTTTCCGCAGTTGCTGCAGTAAGTCGGCGTGAACGGGCGTTCATCGACTTGCGCCATGGGGTTCCTCCTTTCAGGGGTAGGTAGTAGCGGTGTAGCACTGGACACCGACAGGGCGTCCCGTGATTAGGTGTTGACCGTGATTAACGCGACATTCGCGCTGGCGGCGCTTGCGGCGATGTTCTCGGCTTGGGCCGCAGTAAGCGCACAGCGGCAGGTGCGCCACGACCAAGACACTTCAGGTGGTCGAGGTATCGCTTTCGGGGTGAACGTTGATACACAGCCAGGGCCGGGCGGCGTGGAACACGCGAATTTCACAGTGACGGTGGAATTATTCGGACCCGGCGTGAGACACCAAGCGGAACTCTGTTTGGTCAGTCCCGGTGGCCACTACGTTGAGCGCCTCGGCGACAGGATTATCAGGGACGCCGCGCCCGAGCGAAAAATGAAGGAAACCTGGAAAGTGCGGCGGTCAACCGACAAACCCATTGAATGGGTGTTCTCGGTCGTACCCGCTGAGGCTGTGACTCCCGACGTGTGGTGCATGTTCTCGTGGATAGACCCCCGAGGAGAAGCGGTTTGGACAGGCGCATTCGCCCGTCGGTTAAGCGACCCCAGCGTTCTGTACGAGTGGCGGTGGTACAGGACTCGACGATTCAGAAAGCGCCTATACCGGTGGGGAGCGACGCGACCAAAACAGCGCCCCTGGCACCGCGTCGCAGGGAAAGAGAGGCCGCTCGGGCGGTGGCACGTGCGTCCACAAGATTGGCTTGTCGGTAGGCAAGGTCCCGCCGAATGCCTTGACGCGATTACTTAGGGTTCCGCGCTCGCAATGATCGGGTCACCCAGCACACCGAGAGCGGTCGGCTTGGGTGTCCAACGTCGATAAATTGGCCACATCGTTCAACCTTTGCATTGTCGGCCACAGAGGTACCGCTACTCCAGAGAAACGGTCACGCCCCCAGAGAACGCGGAGTCGTGCAACTCGATGCGGTCAGGAGAAACGCCGCGCGGCAGGTCGAAAGGTAACTTCATCGTCGTCGCGAAACCCGGCCCCAGCGATAGCGACAGCGCATTTTCATCGTTGATCGCCGCCCCCGCAACCCAGTCGGCCTCATACTCAGCACCATTTGAGCCGATCAACTTCTGGTTGGACACCATGAACGACTGCTCTTCACGTCCGGTGTTCACGACGTCGACAGTCACGATGACCCACTGGCCGCGCGGCTCACTGAATCCGACTGCGCCAAAGGCCTTGGATACCTTAGTAACACGAAATGTGAACTTGCCGTCGGAGGCCGATTCGTTCATCCCGACTGTTGTTCCGGGAAACACCTCTCCGGTTTCCTTAAAGCGTTCCATCGCCAGCCCTAGACCCACGGCACCGAGCACCAGCACTGCAACCACCACCCACACGATGGGTTTAGTTTTCGGCCCCTTGCCAGGCGGCGGCTGGTGATGCTGCGTCCATTGATGCCCGTCGAAATACCGATGGCCTGGAACCCCGGAGGGGTCTGGATACCAGCCTGCCGGTGTAGTCACTGTGCCCCCGTCGTCGGCTATCGCGTGCGTGGAGGTTACATGAGCTGAGGCGCCCGCTGGGGCCAGAACCAGCCGATATTTGGTCACCCAGCAGGTGTCGAACAAGCCGCACGGAGCCGAGCACCTGATGTAAGCGACTACATTCTCGGTCCACTACCGGCCATCAGGGTTGAACTCACTTGATTGATATATCCGCAGGTAGAGCATTAATTTAGGTCAAATGCCGTGGTCAGCCATAGACCCAAATTAGAGTTCGAATCTCACTGCGGAAGTTCGTGGTAATCATCGGATCAGTTGAGATAACTCGCGGGAAATCTTTCTCGGCGTGAACCGCTTCTCGGCTTCTGCGGGCGGCGTGAAAGGGCAGTGCAAGTCGTGGGGTCGGTCCGACTCACGTTGGCTTTCGTCGAATCGGAAAGATGGCCGGGGACCGAGACTAACGTTTTCGGCGTGCGTGAGGCCATCCAAGAAGTGCTTCTGTGGCAAACGGAGTACTCAAGTAAGGGCACCGAGGCGATGCTTCGTCGCGGCGAACTCGTCAAGAAAGAGTTTGCGGACGAACTGCGTGAGCGACTGCCGGACCTCTCTTCGCTGGTCGCTGTCGACGATCTGCGAGTTCAAGGCAAAGACGGAAGCGGAAGTCGTACGGAGATTCCGTGGACGCGTCTCTACTCGCATTCTCGGTCGCCTAGTGCCAGCGCTGGCTGGTATCTGGTCTTCCTATTCAGTGCGGCAGGTGACCGCGCCTACCTGAGCCTCAATCAAGGGACGACGCAGTGGGACGCCGGCGGTTGGCGGGCGCAACCGCGGTCGGACCTGTCAGCAAGAACTAAGTGGGCAAGAAGCGCCCTCTCCGAATATGACTTCCCGTCCCGATGGTCGATTGACATGCAACTAGACAATCAGGTCAGCGAGCTCGGAACGTTGTACGAGCTTGGAAATGTCATCTCCGTTGAGTATCCGATAGATGATGTGCCGCCAGACGCCCAGATAACCGCAGATCTAACCGATAGCGCCCCATGGCTCGGACGAATTTACGGACTCGGCGACGAGGGCCTCTATGTACCGGGCAACTCTCCAGAAGTTGCGGACGGCACG
>JBMYXJ010000413.1:0-3184 GCA_049608285.1 Mycobacterium sp.
CCAGCCCTTTCTCGCGCAGCTCGTCCAGGATATCGCTCGGCTTACCGCCGTCCTGGGCACGTTCGCGGATGTACCCCCCGACCAGCGCGGCATCCGCCTCCTGCACATCTTGTGCGATGCGGCTGTCACCCGGCTTAGCGCCACCAGCGCGTTCGAGTTCCACCGCCTCGCGGAATGTGCGTACTGCGTGTTTTTCACGGAGCTGCTCTTTCTGCCGGCGCGTCAGCTTTTTCAGGATGGTGGAAGTCTTCAACGCGGTAGGGTCCGCGATACCGAACTCGTGCAACATCCCGCCGGGCCGGCCAGCGCTCTCTTCCGCCAGGTTCAGGCGGTTTCCCGTAGGGGAAGATTCCGGCTCCCCAGCGAGGAATTCGGCATATTCATCCCGTACGGGCGCTTCCGTATGCGCATGAACGGGGGCAACACCCTGCTCAGTCTCATTCTGTGCAAGCTGACGCTTTTCGAGCACCTCTTCAGCCGGCACCACACGCCGGGTGTCGCCTTCGCGGCCCATGTCCGCGGCACGCTGGAGGTCCGCGTCGACGTTCGCGTCGTCGGTCAGGATCTCCGTGGTACGAGTGCCATCCGGGCGCTCGTTGACCACCGCCTGGGTAGCCTCGAGGTTCTTGCCGCCCTCGCGGTTGTTGAACAGGATCTCACCCGTCACCTCGTCGCGCGCCTGGGGCTCGGCGAAGGTGCCAGCGGCCTGCTCCTGCTCGATGCGCGCGGCCTGCTCCGGGCTGTTGGTGCGGAACGTACCGTGGTCGGTCTGGATATCGACCTCGCCGTCCGCCGGCGGCGTCGAGAAGTCCTCGCCCGTAGTACTGAGTACTGAGTCCCGAGTCGAAGCCGGGTCACGCAGCTCCTCGACCTGCGCGTCGAGCTGGCCCGGCGCGTCAGGCACCGGGCGGATAGCATCTAGGCCATTGCCAACCGGTTCAGCGGCATCAGCCACTGGATCAGCGGGTTGGGGTTCATCCACAGCTGACTCTGGAGCAGCTTCAGGCGAATCTTCAGGGGGAGTGACTTGTCCATGGTCTTGGTCCTCAGTGCTTAGTGCTCGGTACGTAGAGCCGGCAACGCTGGACGCGCTCCCTGTCGCGCCACCGCCTACGCCGCCTTTCGCGGCAGCGAACTTGATCTCTTCGATGTTCTCGGGGCTGAACAGGTCGTACTCGGGGTCGTTGTATGCCACCGCTGACTTCTCGATCAGCGTCTGCATCGCCTCGGTCGAGGCCTCGGTCCCGGAACCGATCAGCCCGCGCTTGACGGCCTCCTGGATTACGCCGCGGACGAGGTTGTCCCCCAGGCCAGTGTCCGAGCCCTTGAACGCCTTGAGGAACGTCGCTTCCAAGCCGATCATGTCGGCCGCAGCGATGGGCACGCCGAACGCGAGCGCAGTGCCCGGTGCGTCGATGCCCTCGTCCTTGAGCCCCATCTGCACTTCGCCGACGCCTTGCACGTATGCACCGCCGGTGGCGCCCGCACGGCCTGCGAGGCCCGCGGTGGAAGTGCCCATCTTGGCGGCGGCTCGGGTCAGTAGCGCCTTGCCGATGCCGGCCTTGGCGATCATCGCTGCGCCCCCACCGGGCACCAGCATCGTGGCGGCCTGCGGGAGGAACTCGCCCAGCGTCTCGGCAGCGAAGGTGCCGAACTTCGACAGGCTGTCGATATCATCGAGGTCGGTAATCTCGGCCGGATTCTCGGCGGCCTCGAGCATGTTGCGGACCATGCCCTGCTCGCCCCACTCAGCCATCGCGTCGACGCCGAGGAACTCGCCCAGCGCGTTCGCGCCGGCGTACAGGCTCGCCTGCATCTGGTCGGTACCGCGTGCCACGCCTTTGGTGAACGCGTTGCCGCGGCTACGGGGCATCCGCGCGCTGGCATACGGGTCGAACTGGGTGTGTTTCCGGGCGTCCGCGATCTCGGCCATGTCGCGCTGACGAGCGCCGCTCACCAGATCCGGGGCGGCTTGGGCGCCGGACAGAGAGCGTTCGGCGGCGAGCATGCCCTGATCCGACCAGCGGTTCGTGTCCCCGGCGCCGACAGACGCGAGGTATTCGCCGGCGTCCTGGCCGGACGACAGCGTCACGCGGCCGATGTCACGGCCATAAGCACCGGTACCGGTCGTCTCGTGAGTAGCGCCCGGTTGCTGGAGCAGCCGCGCCATCACGCGAGTGGCAGCGTCGCCGCCGGGGTCGCCCGGCTTGTGCTCGCCCCCCAGGACTTTCTCGGTCTCAGGCGCGTCGACGCCGCCATCCAGACGGAGGCGGCGACCTTCAGGGGTTTCCACGGTGTCGGCATCGACAACCTGGTAGCCATCGGGGGAAGGCTCGCGGGCCTCGCCGCCCGCCAGGCGGGCGAGGACTCGCTCTTCGGGTGTGCTCATCAGCTACGTCCTTGTTCTTCGATCAGCATCTGCACGACGGCGCCCAGCTGCTGCCGTTGGCCCTGCTGCGCAGCCTGCTGCTGCAGCCGGCTCGCGATGGCCAGAGTCTTGTCGGCGGTCGCCGCGTTGTAGCCGGCGTTGCCGAGCAACGTGTAGGCGTTGTCCACCTGTTGGTTGTCCGCGAACGGGTTGGTCTCCATCACCAGATACGGGGTCAGGGAATCGCCCACAGGATCCGCGAACCACTCGTCCTTGGCGCTTTCCCGCGCACGGTACGCGCGGTGTAGTGCCTGCACGGTGGCTGGGTTGGTGAGGTCCATCTGGAACATCTCGACGCCGGGCGTGCTAGCGACAGCCTGGTGGAAGCCGGTCTGGTCATGCTCGCCGACAGTGCGCTTCACGATGTCGGAGAACATGTTGTACTGGTCGCGGTTCAGCTTGTTTACCGCGGTGGCAGTCTTCACGGAATTGCCCCCGCCGGCGGCGGGCGCAGTACTCGTACCCGGCACGATGGTGGCCTGGCCGTCCTCAGTGCGGACCAAGCCGCCTTTGGTGGAGAAGAACTTCACATCGCTGCCGGTCAGGCGGCCGGTGCTGAATGCCTTGTTCAGCGTCTCGAGCGGTACGCGATCAGGCGCGATCTTGTGCATCCGCACCAGCGCATTCAGTTGCCGGCGGTTCAGTTTCTTCGCGGGCTTGATGCTCTCGACAGCGTGCTCAGCCTGAGACACTTCCACCGCCGTGCGCGGGGGCGGAGTCTGGGTGACCGCTTTCTCGACCTTGGCCGTCACCGGG
>JBMYXJ010000413.1:3194-3407 GCA_049608285.1 Mycobacterium sp.
GTGGGCTCGGCTGGGGCCACTTCGCCGTACACTGGTGCTGCGGCGCTACCGGTGAGCACGCCTTTGAGCTTGCCTGCATACTGCGGGTCGGTCGCGTAGCCGGCCTTCGCCAGCTCATCCGCGAAACGGGCGGGGTCATGCTTGTGCTTGAGCGCTTCCGCATAGCGTGGGTTCGACTCCAGAAACTGCACGAAACCTCGAGCAGCAGCTTCC
>JBMYXJ010000414.1:0-3405 GCA_049608285.1 Mycobacterium sp.
CGGTACCACTCCAACATGGTGAATTCAGGATTGTGGTGACGACCATTCTCTTCATTACGAAAAGCTTTGTTGATTTGGTAAATACAACCACTTCCAGCGCAGAGTAGCCGCTTCCGAAGTCGTCGATCGCGACCCTGATGCCGTGCTCGCGCAGTCTGTGTAGCACGGTGGTGACCAACGTGACCTCGCTGAGAACCAGATCCTCGGTGATCTCGACGGTTAGCATGTCGGCGGGCAGCCCGCGACGGCGCAGAGCCCCGAACAGCGTTTCGGGAAGACGGGTGTCTCGTAGCGTTGGGGCGAAGAGATTCACGGCAACCGGAACGCGCGTTCCGTTCGCCGCCCAGCGCGCCACGTCGTCGAGAGCCCGGTCAAGTACCAGGTCGGTCACTGGGCGCATCAGCCCGTGTTGGCGCACCAGCGACATGAACGCACCAGGGCTCAAGATTCCCATTTGCGGGTGCGGCCATCTCAGCAGCGCCTCGACCCCGACGATCTCTTCGGTGTCGAGCGCGAGCTTGGGTTGGTACACCACCGTCAGGTGACTGCGATCGATTGCGTGCCGCAGTTCGCCCAACATGCGCACCTGCGCTGCCCCGTCGGCAGCGGGCCGCGCCGAACGGCCGGCGGCGAGCTCTGCGACGTCCGGATCGGCAAGCATCATTTCGGAATGGAAGGTGTGGACCTGTGCGGAGCGTGACCGCTTGGCCGCGTACATGGCGATGTCGGCGCGCCTGATGAGTGTTTCGGGCATCAGATCGGATTCGTCGTCGGGCGCCACGGCTACCCCGATGCTGGGACGGATCAACAGTTCCTGGCCGTCGATGAGGAACGGCTCATCGAAGGCGTCGTCCACCTGCTGCGCGACCAAATGTGACTCGTCGACACGGCCTTCGAGGACCAGTGCGAATTCGTCGCCACCCATCCGCGCCACCGTGTCACCGGCTCGTACGGACTCCGCCAGTCGCGCGCCCACGTGAATCAGCAAGCTGTCTGCGGCTGGATGCCCCATGCTGTCGTTGACTAACTTGAAATCGTCGATATCCAGCGCCATCACCGCGACCGACTGACCATTGCGGGAACGCAGCATCATCGCGTGCGCCAACCGATCCTGAAACAGCCTCCGGTTCGCCAGCCCTGTCAGCGGATCCCGCAACGCCTGCTCCGCCGCCGCGGTCAACAGTCGCCGGCTCTCCCACGCAACGACGGTCTCCCGCGCATAGACCGCTGCCACGATGAACGGCACGATGATCCGTTCCGGCCCTGACAATGCCAGAAGTGGACCCAACGTACCGGCGAGCAGTAACGGCAGGAAGGGCAGCCACAGTGACGACTTCGACGGCACGAACACGGCGGCTTTGCTGTGCTCGGGCATATGGCGGCTGCGCACAGCGGCGGCCACAAAGACTAAAAGCGATGCCGCCCAAATGATGTCGATGAGGCTGCCGGTTTGGTACTGATTGCGGGCAACGAGGTAGGTGTATGTGCCGTCGGCGACGGTCGCCAGGACGAGGGCGAGGGTCAGAAGGGACACCACGGCGCGTTCGCGTGCCCGGGTGCGGGCTAACACCGCGATGGCCACTGTCAATGCCACTAGGTCCACAACCGGGTAGAGCGCGGCTATGGCCAGAGTGACTCTGTCCCCGCGGTAGGTGTCAAAGACGTTGTGCAGGCTCAGCATCCACGCGAGAAGAAACAACGACAGCGCAACGATCAGGGCATCGAGCACCAGACGCAGCCGTAGGTGCTGCGTCGAGTCAGTGGGGAACTGGGCCATCGCCGCGGCTGCCAGCCCCGCGAACAGTAGGTAGGAGACGTCTGCCGGCGATAGCGGCTCGATGCTCGTGCGAGTCAGGTCGCACGCAAGCCAGATCGCGTCGCCGAGCGCCCAGGTTCCCAGTGCCACCGCCATCGTCATCCAGCCGCGGCGGAATCGTCCCTCGGCGAATCGGGCAGCAAATACCGCATACGCAGTGGCGTAGGCCGACAACGCCAGGATCACGATGTCGTCGAAGATGCGAGCGGCGTAGCTGTCGCCGTCGAAGACCAATACCCCGGCCAGTGCGAGGGTCAGAACGGTGGGCGCCGCCATCGCCGCTTTCACATCACGCGGTAGCCGGCCCATACCAACGACGCTCCCATGCCCTGCACCTGTGTGCCTCTGCCGCCTCCGTCCGCGATTTCGCGGCCGTGACAAACGCGACAAGAATGGACGCTAACGCAACCGCTCGGCAAGAGCACACTCCACGATGTCTACGGTATCGCAGGCAGCGCCGGATGGAGCTCGACCTCCTGGGCCTTGACCGCGAAGTACACAGTCTTGCCGGGCACCAGATCCAGGTCGGCCGCCGCCGAGGTGGTGATGTCGGCGGCAAGGCCGGCCGCGCCGTCGGGTTGATCCATCCCGCGGACCCGCACGATGGCTCCGCGAACGTCCAGTTCGGCAATCGTCACCGCGACGACATTGCGAGGGCTACCGTGCGGTGGGTCGGGGTGCACCGCGACCGCGCCAGGACGGAACAACGCGACAGCCGCTGTCCCGGGCTGGACTTCTCCGGTGCCGAACACCTCGACGTCCCAGTCAGTACGCAGGCGTCCCGGCTCACCGATGGTCCCTGCAACGAGGTTCAGTCCGGCGATGTGGGCGGCGAACTCGCTGCGTGGGGACGTCAGGACCTGCCGGACCGGACCCGTTTCGACGACCCGCCCGCCATCGACGACGGCAACTGCGTCTGCGATAGCCAGCGCATCGAGCAGATCGTGGGTGACGATCATTGCGGTTCGACCGCGCAAGACCTCCCGTAGTACGCGGCGCACAGCCGGTGCGGCAGTGACGTCGAGGGCCGACATCGGTTCGTCGAGCAGCAGTACCTGCGGGTCGGCAGCCAATGCACGGGCGAGGGCGACGCGTTGCGCCTGGCCGCCTGAGAGCTGCGCCGGGCGGCGATCGGCGAGATGGGCGGCGTCGACGGCGTCGAGCCAATGCCGCGCGGTGGCACGTGACGCTGACCGGGACTGGCCGGCGCACCTTGGCCCGTAGGCGACGTTGGCGGCGACACTCAGGTGAGGGAACAGCCGGGCCTGCTGGGTGAGCATGGCGACACCGCGTGCGTGCGCTGGAACGAATGTCCCGTCGGCGGCGTCCGAGACGACGGTTGGACCGAGTTCGATCCGACCGTGGTCGGGGCGTAGAAGCCCGGCCAGCATCAGCATCAGTGTCGATTTACCGGCGCCGTTGGGGCCGATCAGGCCAATGTTGGCTCCCTCCAGGAACGCGATGGTGATGCCCTTGAGGATCTCGCGCTGGTCGTAGAACTTCTTGAGGTCCTGGAGCTGGTAGATGATCTTGCCGTCAGACATTTCGGTCGAGGGGGGTGGGGCACCTGCGGGGGCGCCAAACGGGTC
>JBMYXJ010000415.1:0-3404 GCA_049608285.1 Mycobacterium sp.
GCGCCAGACATGCTCGGCACTTCGAATTTCGTCATCAGTTCTTGGGGCGCTGCCACGGGTTACGCAATGGGGAATCAGTCTGAACTTGCCTCCGCTGAGAACTACGGCGCAGCGACCTGGACCGCCACCCCGACCGCTCCGCCTCCGACATGCACTGACAGCAACGGCCCCATATCAGCGACGCGCAGCGATGAGAGCTGCGGAAGCCGTTGTGTCAGAGCTGCACCCAGTGCATCGGCAGCGTCATGGTTGTCGACGTGATGCACGACAACATCGGCCGAGTTTTGCCCCACTACCTCGGCCACCCGGTCCACCATCGCCGCGTGGGCCCTGGTCACAGTGCGGATGCGTTGGTCGAGCACCAGCCGCCCGTCGATATCGAGACGCAATAGGGGCTTGAGGGACAACGCGGTTCCCAACCAGGAAGCGGTTGCGCTGATCCGTCCGCTACGCCGGAGATTGTCCAATCGGTGGACGACGAGGAACACATGGGCCCGGTTCAACGCCGACCTTGCGGCGGCTTCGACAGCATCGATGTCGCCACCCGAGCGCGCACAGCGTGCAGCTTCCATCGCAACGAAGCCGACACCCATCGCCGCCGACCGTGAGTTGACGACACGAACCGAAGAGCCGAACTCCCGCGCTGCCATGACTGCCGCGCTGTAGGTGCTCGACAACGCAGCTGACAGATGGACTGCCACCACACCGTCGCCACCACTGTCGGTCAATGCTTGTCGGTAAGTATCGACAAGCTCGGCCGGGGTCGCCGCGGCCGTCGTCGCTTTGGGCCGGTCATGGATGTCATACGGAATGTCGTCGATGCCGTCGCACAGGTCTCTGCCGTCCACCAGCACTTGCAATGGCACCTCACGAATGTCGCAGTCCTCACGCTCATCAGGGTGCAAGCGCGATGACGAATCGGTGACCACCACAATGGACATGAGTGACTGCTAACCGTTCGAATCGGGCAGCTGCACACCCGCTTCGGCGAGTCCTTTGATCATCAGTTCAGCTACCGATCGGTGTGCATCGAAATTCCAGTGAATGCCGTCGGGATTTCCGCGACCGCTCATCACCTCTTCACCCACCGCCGCACCGAGGTCGACGAGCGGCACACCCTGCTCAGCTGCCCATCGTGTGATCGCTGCAACCGTTCCCGATCTACCGTGGTGAGCCATCCCGTAGGTAGCAGCCCTATGCACCGACGGCAACGACGCCACTATCGGAATACCCGGACGGTTGAAGTCGATTGCCGCCCTGGTCATCTCAAGATATTCAGCGGTCAGGTGCGGCGGTAACGCCGCCCGTGCAACCGGTGAAAACCTCGGCTGCGCCCAGCCGTAGCCGTCGCGCACCCAGCGGCGTAACAATGGCGGTCTGACATATCGGATCAGCTCGCGCACGGCGGTGGGCAACGGTGACGGCAGCGAATCCATCCCCGAGGTCGCGAAGATCACCGCACCTGCTCGCGGCAGCGCTGCCCACGCCCGCGGGTCCTGGGTAGCCGCCCACCACACGTCGCGACTTGTCCAGCCGATCCTGCCAATCAGCTCGAGATCCCAACCAAGCTGGCCAGCAACGATATTGGGCCAGATCCGGGGATCATCTGATGGTAATCCGCCAGTCGGGCCGTAATAGGACAAAGAGTCGCAGAACAGCAGCAGGGACCGACGGGCCGGGGGTGCCGGGTATTGCTCAGAGGACATCGTTGGCGACCTGAGCCGAAGCGTTCCAAACATCGAGTCGCCACCGGATATCGTCAAACGATTCACACACCCCGTCTCGGCGGGTGTGTCCGGCAAGCTGTACCCAGCTGGCATTTCCCATGCCGCCCAAAATCGGCCAGTTGTCGACCGGCAACCCAAGCAGCGCTCCGGTCAGGGCGGCGATCAGCCCACCGTGCGCTACCAGTACCACCGGCCGATCAGGCTCGTCGGCTCCCCACTCCGGCTGTTGTGCCACCAACTCCGCGACCAGCGGAATGCTGCGCCGGGCGACATCAACCCGGCTCTCCCCGCCGTGTGGGGCCCAGCGAGCATCGTCGCGCCAGGCCAACCTGGCACCCGGAGAGGCGGCATCCACTTCACGATGCGTCATTCCCTGCCAGTCACCCAGGTTGGTCTCGCGCAACCGGGTGTCGATGCTCACCGACTGTCCGCAGAGGTCGCCGAGCGCAATGGCAGTGTCCAGCGACCGCCTCAGATCCGACGAAACAATCAGCAACGGTTGGCGTTTAGCGAGCACCTCAGCAGCGGCGATGGCCTGTTCACGGCCGAGCTCGCTGAGCTGGGTGTCCAACTGGCCCTGCATCCGATTGCCGGCGTTGTACTCGGTCTGCCCGTGTCGCAGCATCACCAATCGCCGGATCGTCACTGGGTCGCCTCCCCCGAAGTGTCCGCCGGGGCATCCAGGTCGACCGGCACGGTGGGACAATCACGCCATAACCGATCCAGCGCATAGAACTCGCGCTCATCCTGGTGTTGGATGTGCACCACGATGTCGACATAGTCGAGGAGCGTCCAGCGACCTTCGCGGGTGCCTTCACGGCGGGCCGGTTTGTGTCCGGCATCACGCATCCTGCATTCGACCTCGTCGACAACCGCATTCACCTGCCGCTCGTTGGAAGCCGACGCGATGACGAAGCAATCGGTAATGACGAGCTGGTCGGAAACGTCGATGACGACTACATCATCAGCGAGGTTGGCAGCGGCGGCTTGTGCAGCCACAGTCGCCATGTCGATGGCTTCCTGGGTGGCGGTCAGGGCCGGTCTCCTTCAGTCGGGCGACGGGCACTGCGGTTAGGCCGGTAGAGATTTCGCTTGGCGATGTACTGCACAACGCCGTCGGGAGCCAGGTACCAGATGGGCCGGCACTCCTCGGCACGAATCCGGCAGTCAGTTGACGAAATCGCCAATGCGGGTACCTCGACCAGATGCAGAGAATCGGCGGGCAGCGCCGCGACAGCCGCCGAGATGTCCTGGCCGTCGAGCCTGTATCCGGGCCTGCTGACGCCTATGAATCGGGCGATTGCGAACATCTCCTCCCAATCCTGCCAGGACAAAATGGATGCCAGTGCATCGGCACCGGTGATGAAGTACAGGTCCGCGTCGGGATTGAGCGCGCGGAGATCTCGCAACGTGTCCTTGGTGTAGGTCGGACCGGCACGGTCGATATCCACCCGGCTCACCGAGAACCGCGGATTGGAAGCCGTGGCGATCACCGTCATCAGATAGCGATCCTCAGCGGCCGTGACGCAGTGGGTGCGCTTCTGCCAGGGCTGCCCGGTCGGGACGAACACCACCTCGTCGAGTTCGAACAGGTCGGCGACCTCGCTGGCCGCGACGAGGTGGCCGTTGTGGATGGGATCGAATGTCCCACCCATTACCCCGAGCCGCCGTCGTGTT
>JBMYXJ010000416.1:0-3403 GCA_049608285.1 Mycobacterium sp.
CGGAGGTGCCGCAAGTGCCCGAGGTTCCGGAGGTGCCGAAAGTGCCCGAGGTCCCGGAGGTGCCGCAGGGTCCGGATGTCCCTGAAGTGCCGCAGGTTCCGGAGCCTCCGGACGTACACCAAGTTCCCGTGGCGTCTGAAGCGGCGCAGGCCCCCCAGGCCCCCCAGGCACCGCAGTCGTCCCAGCCGCCGCAGCAGGCCCAGGCAGCAAGCGGCAGTCTCAGCCCCAATCCCGGTGGTGGTTCGAGTGCCGGTGGTTCGAGTGCCGGTGGTTCGAGTTCCGGTGGTGGGTCGAGTTCCGCCGGTGGTGGTTCGAGTGCCGGTGGTGGGTCGAGTTCCGCCGGTGGCGGTTCGAGTGCCGGTGGTGGGTCGAGTTCCGCCGGTGGTGCTAGCTCGGGCTCCTCGAGCAGCGGTAGCAGCGAATTGTTTGAAGACTTCGGCGACGGTTGAGCTTCTGCGCGTCCGGCGAGTAGTTGTCACCTGTTGTTGGCCTGCCGCTCAGTGTCGCGTACCTGCGCGCTCACCGAGGTTGCCTATAGAAGCAGTATGAGATGCACCGTATTTGGCATTGGGTACCTGGGCGCCACCCACGCGGTGGGGATGGCGGAGTTGGGCCACCACGTCATTGGGGTCGATATCGACCCGGGTAAGGTCGCGAAGCTCTCCGGTGGAGATGTGCCGTTTTACGAGCCCGGGCTTCGGGAAATGCTCCAGCGCAACATTCAGGACGGCAGGTTGCGTTTCACTACCGACTACGCGGAGGCGGCCGAATTCGCCGACGTGCACTTCCTCGGGGTGGGTACGCCGCAGAAGAAAGGCGAGTACGGCGCCGATCTGCGTCATGTGCACGCCGTGATCGATGCGTTGGCGCCCCTACTGCGCCGCCCCGCGGTGATCGTGGGCAAGTCGACGGTGCCTGTGGGCACGGCAGCGAATCTGTGCGAACGGGCGGCGAGCCTGTCCCCCGAAGGAGTCACTGTCGAAGTGGCCTGGAATCCAGAGTTCCTGCGCGAGGGATTCGCCGTTCAGGACACGCTGCAACCGGATCGCATTGTCCTTGGTGTGCAACGGGATTCAGTGCTGGCCGAGGAAACGATCCGCGAGCTATATTCGCCTCTGCGCGGCGACTCAGTGCCCTTCTTGGTGACCGACCTGCAGACTGCCGAGTTGGTCAAGGTGTCGGCCAATGCCTTCCTGGCGACCAAGATCTCGTTCATCAACGCGATCTCGGAGGTGTGCGAAGCCGCCGACGCCGATGTGGCCTTACTGGCGGACGCGCTGGGACACGACGCTCGAATCGGCCGGCGATTTCTCAACGCGGGCCTCGGTTTCGGCGGTGGTTGTCTGCCCAAGGACATCCGCGCATTCATGGCCCGCGCCGGCGAGCTTGGTGCTAACCACGCATTGACGTTCCTGCGGGAAGTGGACAGCATCAACATGCGTCGCCGCACAAAGATGGTGGAACTGGCGACGAGGGCTTGCGGTGGTTCGTTGCTCGGTGCCAATGTTGCTGTTCTGGGTGCGGCCTTCAAGCCCGAGTCTGACGATGTACGCGACTCGCCCGCACTCAACGTGGCAGGAATGCTCCAGCTCAATGGCGCCACCGTCAGCGTCTACGACCCCAAGGCGATGGAGAACTCGCGGCGCCTGTTCCCTACTCTCAGCTATTCGGCGTCCGCCGAAGAGGCATGTGACCGGGCTGACGCGGTGCTGGTGCTGACTGAGTGGAGCGAGTTTCTCGAACTGCAGCCTGACGCCCTGGCTGGCATCGTGCACGCCAAAGTGGTTGTGGACGGCCGCAACTGTCTAGACGAGGAGCTGTGGCGACAGGCGGGCTGGCGGATCTACGCATTGGGCCGGACGGAAAAACACACGCCGGGTATTGATTGAAGAGCTGCCCAGGGAGCGGTTGTCGACTCCCGCGGTGAACCACCCACTGCGATGGATCCAGCGGCGAGCTGAGGTGACCGTCCGCGCCGCGCACTCCTGTAACGTAGTCAAGCATCCACTTGAAAATCGTTGTCGCATAACGAGATTCCCACCAAGAGCGGAATTGTCCACATTTTCGGGACGGAACTTCATGCAAAGCCGCCAACTGTGGCAGTCGAATCTGAATAATAGCCCGGGCGTGCTCAGAAATCCTGACGACGAAAGGGCGACATGACCTCTCTACGCGCTTGGGGGACTGGACCGGGGAATCGGCGTTCTCACCGTCTGCTGAGCTTCCGCCCGCCTTCTCCTGGCTCTGCGAGTCGAACGGTGCATCTGTCTAAAGGGCCGGGATTCAGACTTGCCAATCACGTGGGACGAGTAGGCGCGTTGGCGGTCGCGCTTGGCGTGGGGGCGGCGGTGGCGTCCATGCCAGGTGTGGCGTTCGCCGATGCCGCCGGTTCGGGTGGTTCGACTGGATCGGGTTCGTCGTCGAGCGCTGATGCTGCAGATGCGGCTTCTGACTCCGCAGGGTCGGCGGGCTCTGCGGATGCGGCGTCGTCGGATCCTGACGGGGATGCTGCGGTAGGAGGCAATGCGGTAGGCGCAAGCTCGGATTCCGACGAGGATTCCGACGCGGACGAGGCCGCCAGCATAATTGCCGACGAGGGATTGAACGACAGTGACGCCGATGAGGTCACTGATGTTGACTCGGTACCCGAAACCGATGGCGACAGCGATGAGGACGCTGGTGCAGACACAGACGCCGACGCCGGGCCTTCTGGTCGGGGCTCAGATGCGGTGGATGAGGTTGAGTTTGCACCGGTGGCGCCTCCGCTTGCCGACGGGATTGATGCGGATTCAGCACTGGAGCCCGCCGGCGATGTCGAAGATCCGGTGGCTGCAGCGGTAGAGCCGGCTATATCCGAAGTTGCGGATGTGGACATGGCTGCTGGCGACGCTGCGACAGTGCCGGCGATGACAGCTACATCAGTTGATTCGGCGCCGAGCAAGGCGTCGTCGGGGCTGGAAAGAGTGTTGTCCTGGCAGGGGCTAGATGGGCGGGCCACCGATGGTGGTTCCGATCTGCCGGGGGCGGCGCCGTAGCGCGCCGTGAGGCCGGTGAGGCCGCCAATGTGGCCCCGGCGACGGCTGCGGTGGATTCTTCTGTGTGGTTGTTCGGCAACGGTACTGCTGAGCATCCTGATGGCGGGATCATATGGGGTAACGGCTTCAGCTGGGACGCCCAGACGTGTACCGGTGTGACTGCCTGCGTTGGTGGCAATGGCGGGTTTTTCGGTGACGGCGGTAACGGCTGGAACGGCGGCAATGGTGGTGCTGCGGGCTGGTTCGGTTCCGGCGGTGACGGCGGGGACGGTGTGGCCGGCGGTGACGGCGGCGATGGCGGCCACGACCAGCAGACCGGTCAACGTCGCATCGGCCCCGGCAACCTGATCGATCGTGGCGTGGTCGAC
>JBMYXJ010000417.1:0-3399 GCA_049608285.1 Mycobacterium sp.
GTTCTCGCTGGCTCGCGCAGTGGTACGACCTCGACGGCAAACGCAAAGGCCAATCGTTCAAAACCAAGGGCGCCGCACTCGAGCACCTCAAAGGACAGACGGCGATCCTGGAGAATCAGCGACGCCTCACCCGACGCAGCCTGGACCTCAGGCGGACCTTTCACGACGTCTGCAAGCAATGGCTGGAGACCCGCGACAAGCGCTCGCTTCTCAACGACCGTCAGCGCATGAACTCGCGGCTGCTCCCCGAGCTCGGGCCGCTCCTCCTTGGTGAGATCGACTACGCCACGGTCGAACGACTCAAGGCAGCCTGGCCCACCGAAACCAACAGCCAAAAGAACACCGCGAACCGATACCTGCAGTTGCTCGGTGCCCTGCTCCGCTACGGTCACCGCCTCGGGTGGTCGCTCGAGGTCCCACTGATCGAGCAATACAAGCTCGCTGAGATCCCCTACCGGTACCTCGAGCACTCCGACGATATCCGGGTCGTTCTGGAATCCGCCCGACAGGAGGACAAGCCGCTGCCCTTCCACCTGTACGCGACCGCAGTCTATACCGGTATGCGCGCGGGTGAGCTCGCCGGGTTGAGTTGGTCGAAAGTCCATCTAGACAAAAGACTGATCCTGGTAAACCGATCGTTCCTCGGTCCACCCAAGGGACTCAAGGAGCGCTGGGTTCCAATCCTCGATCCGCTCTTGCCGCTTCTCCGATTCTGGCGGTCCAAGTGCCCCTCGGAAGAGTGGGTGTTCCCAAACCACCGCAAGGCCATGTTCAGGGAGGCCAACGCGCGCGTGTTTCAGGAAGTGCTACACCGCGTCCTGAAGCGCGCCAAGCTCCCCAAGGCGATCACATTTCACGGCTTCCGCCACACCTTCGCATCTCACTGGGTCATGGAGGGCGGTGACCTGTTCAAGCTCCAAAAGATCCTTGGCCACTCCAAGGTCGATGAGACGCTGCGCTATGCGCACCTCGCACCCACCGCGTTCGATCGAGACTGGGGCCGGCTGCCCGACTGCGTCTCAGCGCAACCCAGCGCGGAGGTCCTCCCGATTACAGGTTCCGCACAGCCCGGATGACCCGCCCGACGATCTCGATCTCCTTGTTGTCGCGCTGGCGCTCGGTAAATTGATGCGTCGCCATCACGTCCTCGTTGTCAAAAAGGACATCCCAGTTGTTCTCGAACGGGTCCAACTGGACGCGGGCGATCAGCTTGTTGCCCTTCACCATCACCGCAAAAATCTGAGCAGTCGTTGTGATCTCCCGCTTGCGCCGGTCGATGATCGCGACCCCGCCCTCGCCAAGGCTAGGCTCCATCCAGTCATTGGGGACTCGCCAAACCGCAAGGTCGATTGCGGTTGCGCCAATCGACTCTACCCAGCGGCGAGACACAGTCATGGCTGCGGGCTCGCCATCCCTCGGGGGCGGCAGCTCGACCAACTCGATGTAGTTCGCATCCAGATTTGAGATACGTTTGGGCGCCATCGAAGGCCCCTCAACGTGTTTGCCATCCCCGGTTGCTAACCAGGCGATATCGACGTCTGAAACCTGGGCCATCTTTCGCAGGATCGCTAAGCCCGGCTCCGAGGTTCCGTTGAGGTATTTTGTGATGGCTGCAGGACTGATTGCACACGCCCGAGCATAGTCCCTGATCGAGTAGTCACTCATCGCGAGACGTAGACGCTTGCCAAAGCCTGGATCTGCTTCAGGCTTTGGCATTGTGCGCCTCTGCATATTTCCGCGTTGCGTTCGAAACCCAGGCTGTGCTACTAAGTATGCATCGTGGTTGCCTCGGTTCCGAAAGACCCAAAAGTCCGCTCGGACTGGATCAAGTATCAGCTCGCCAGGCGGGGTCTTAACCTTACCGACCTCGCAAAACGGCTGAACATAAGCCGTCAGGCGGTTTCCAACACACTGCGCTCCCCGAACCTTCGAGCGCAGGAGGCCATTGCGAAGGCGATCAACATCGCCCCCGAGTACCTCTGGCCCGAGCGGTACGACGCCGACGGAAACCCTTGCCACCGAACGGCCCCAAGCGGGGCACGTTGTCATGACAACCAAAGTATCAGCACACATTAGGGCTCGTAAACCGGAGTGTAAACAAAAGTGAACGACGCAAAGAAAACCCCCGCATCAATTCAGGACCTCGAAGAACAGCGCGCCTACCCGGTTCGCGTGGCGTCTCGGCTCTGGGGTGTCACGCAGTTTCGGGTGCGTGAGCTCGAGCGCCGAGGGGTTCTGGCCCGCGTCCCGCTCATGGGTGATCGGATCCTGTTTTCAGGATCGGAAATCAAGCGCGTCACCAAGCTTCTTTTTCAACCCAAGCCCGAGCGTCGCAACTCGCGGCGCATCGGCTGATCGGCAGCGCTTGGTGTTGCCGGTTCGACTCCGGCCGCTGCCCTAACAATCGAACGCAAGGGAGCTTGCAAAGCTGGGTGCCGCGTTGTGCCCGGAGGTGGAGACGTACGTGATGAGTTCCGTGACAATCAAAGCACGACTTACGATGGCTGGCGGGAACTATCGAGTCGCGCGATTCGAGGCGCTGAAGCCAGACCAGGAAATCGATATTCAACTGTCCATGGAGGACCTGCCGAAGGTCGCTATGCACTTCGGCAGGGAGTTTGAGATTGAGCTTCGGCCAATTCTCGAAGAGCCGCCGGCGCGCGCGAAGGTCAAAGAGGGTGCGGTGGTGAGCTCCCCGGATGACCCGGGCGAGGGGTACAGGTTCCTCAAAGACGAAGAGATCATCGAGATCAAGGATCAGTATCTCTGCGACTGCGGCAGGTGGACCGACCTCGAAACGGACGCGGAGGAGATCGGAGAGCCATTCGTGGAAGATCTCCACGTTCCCTTCCGTCGCAAGCAGGTCTCGATCATAGAGGCCTTCGACGAGCTCTCGAAAATTGTAGATGGCGCTTACGACTACGTTGACGCGAATCGGTACGTAGCCGCGATCCGCGGGAAGTCCGACGAGACGGTCGAGGATGTGATGCGTGATGCGGATGCAGAGCGCGCGAAGAGGGTGGGGTGATGAAGAACCTCGCAGGTCACCCCTACGCAGATCAGCACTGCTCGGAGGAGCTCAACCTCGCAGGTGTACCGATCGTTCGGCTCGACGACATCCCAGGCTATGAGGTCCGGTCTCGGATCCAGGGTCAACTCGGAGAGTTCCATTTTCGTCGATGTTGGTACTACTGGAGCGTTTGCGGCCCGATGCCGCTGGACGTCGCGCGGAGGATCCATCAGCAGGCCGGCGACACGGTGCGCACGGCAGGCTATGCGGGCGGAATCGATCCGGACGTGTGGGCCGAATGGCCATGCCCTGATCGCCCCAAGGAAACCCACGTCGACAGCTATCACGTCGACAGCCAGGAGGGTCTAGACCTCCTGGCCCGATTCATT
>JBMYXJ010000418.1:0-3394 GCA_049608285.1 Mycobacterium sp.
GCCGCCCGACCTGTCGCGGCCAGCGTTCAACGGTCAGTCCATGCCGGGGTGTTGGGGGTTTGGCTTCATGCTCCGCGCGGGGTTGATGACGGTGTAGTGGCGATTCGTAGCGTCAGGTAGCCAATGCCCTCGCTGCCTGCTGATGTTCTGTCCACCGGCTGTCGACACGGCCTCGGCCCCATCCCGGTCTCGTTTGTAGAGATTTGAGACACCCGACGAGCGTCACTTTAACCGCCGGGTTATCTCAGGTGGCGCTGTCTCATTTCTTGTCTCACACCGCGTGTCTCACATCCGAAACAGTCCCTCTAAGCAGGTTCTCGCGGAGATGGCGGCGGGATCTACACCACCCCAGCCGCCACGACGGTGAAAAAACCGGCGCAGATCATGACGCCAAACCCATAGATCGCGAACTTGCAGGCATCGAACTTGTGCTTCGCGATCTTGGCCAGGTCAAGTATCTGTTGCCACGCATCGTCGCTCACGCTGATTTGCGCCGTGTGGGATGCAAGTTGATCGGGAGTAGCGTTGACCAGCGACGGCCAAGCAAATCGGTTTAGACCCCGATATGGCACCCTACTGCGTGGTGCAATGGCACGGATGGTCCAGTAGAGAGTCCACAAGAAGGCGCCTGCCGTTACGATGCACAGTGTCCACAGAACATTCGTGGTCGTACACGAGGTCGACGACTTCACTGCCTGCACAACAGGTTTGACATTGTTCGCCAACATCGTGACCGCGACCCCAAGGCCGGCGGCCAAGATAGTGGCTTTTGTGTCTGCGAAGCGCACCCAGCCGGCCATCTCAGCAATAGCGGCCAGACACCCCGTCTCGCTCGGTGAGGGCGGTCCGACGGGAGGATTCGGCAGAGGCTTTCTAGGCCACAACGGACTCGACACCTTCAACAGGCCACCGGCGGGTAAAACGCCACTCGGAGTAGGCCGCCAACCAGTGCGCCGCCCACGCCGTAACGGTCGCGGCGGTGTGTTCCTCTGAGATCCAGTCGCTTTCGTCTGCAACGCAGAGGTTGCCGTTGGTGAACAGGTGCGGTGGCTCCTGCCACCGCCGACCGGCGTTCGCTCCCATCCGGTGATCCGTCACGATGACACGCGGCAGGCCGCCGTCGCGGCGCAGGACGACGAGAACCTTGAACTTCCCCCTGCCCGTGTCGATCAACCCACCCCAGGCCGGGCAGGAGTCCTCGCCCGGTTCGAAGTACATGAAGCCGGGGAAAGACTTCTCCATGGCCTGGAGATGACGGCCGATCAGGGTGTCGTCATCCCACCACTCGGAACGGGACGGCTCCAAGATGTCCTCGGCCTCCTCACCGCCGTGGAAGTGGTGTGGGGTCACAGCGGTAACCGGTCCATACGTCGAGTGGACCGGGCCCGTCGCCGAGGCCGTTACGCCGTCAAAGACGATCTGGCCGGCCACGGTGACGAACCGCGGCGTCCGGACACCATGGTGTCGAAGCAGTGCAGCGATGGTCATATCGATCCGTCCGTTCAGCCAATTGAAATCTGGGCAGTGGAATGTCCACCGATTTGCCCCATCGCGCTAGACAGATGCGGGATGGATGGGCGCCAATTATAGTCGTAGTAGTGGTACCGACGGACTTCGTAGTTGCGCTGGAATGGCTTGGGCGACTTCACGTGTCGGCTCAACCAAGGAGAATTCGCGACTACCTTCTGCGCCCCCTCGCCGGCAATGATCTCCCACGATTTCGCAATCTTCTCGCACTTCGCGGCGAAGTTGGCTGCGAACCCAATCACGTTGACTTCGCTGCTATCTAGGTTTCCAGTCCGGACGAAGGTGACCCGCCCGTAATCGACACCTGCGCGCGCCTGCACGCGCTCTATGCCAGCCGCGTCGAGCTGCGGATTCAAACCTTCTTCCACTGCGTGCAACGCAAAGGCGGACGCCGACAGGGCCATCGTCACGTTCAAATTTGAATCACCGGGGCCGAAACCGGCGAAGAGCCCATCGCCGCGCAACCCGAGGGGGAAGCCCCCGAAGCCGGAGACCACCCGGATGAAGCTGCCCAGGACCGAGTCGGCGAGATCCACTACCTCGTCCTCAGCGTCCCAGAAACTACGACCGGTGAAATCGGTCAGGTCGAGAAAAACGATCGCCAAGGTGTCAGCGCGGCGCTGCCCGACTTCGAGCTCCTCGTACACCGGGTGTCCCAGTGACTTGGTCTCCAACGTCGGGGCGGCAGCTGAAGCAATCACCGAACGGTCGCCGAAGTACTGGCGCGTGTGGTAGTCCCGCATCACCGCGTCGCCGAACTGTTCAGCTGAACGGATTTCCACTGTTCAGCCACCAACCTCTCTGTCGCTCAACACAGCACAAGCGCATGCGGGGCTCTGACATGTCTTTGGTCGGCATATCAACGTGTTTCGCTAGGCCGCTCGCGCGAGTGTCTCGTACATGCGGAGCATCCCCGTCACCTCGCTGCGTAACCAGGTGTCGTAGTCCCGGTCACGGCGGCGCGGGCGATGAAGCTGCCCACGCCGGACGTCGAGCACGGCCGCAGTGCCGGCGTCGGCCGGACACGCCAGCTCCATCAATCGGATCGCCGTTTGGGCGCCGTCGCGCGACAGCTCGGCACCCTTGAAGTACGGCCAGATCAGATCCCGGCGACGCAACTGTCGGTGCACGAATCTCGGCGATACGCGCACCTTCAGTCCTTGTTCATGCCGGTACGTGGTCTCGGCGTACCGCTGCAGATCCTTGCGCCCACGCCACGTTTGCCAGCCATCCGCCACGGCTTCGTAGCTCTTGCGCTGCCCCGGGAGACAGGTGTCGAGCGCCTCGCGGACCCGACGAACGTCCTGGCCGAGCACAAGACCGTCATCGATGGCCTTGCGCACGCCGCGGTAGAAGTCGCGTCCACGGTTGTACGGTGTGCCGTACATGTCAACGAGTCCTATTACGACACTGAGCTTTTGACTTGAGCTGGCGGTCACGTAATCGGCCATGCCGCCAATGCTGATCGTGACGACAGTCGGGTCGCTCATCCCTACCCCTTCGGGGGGTAGGGATCATTGCCGGGTGCGATGGTGTTGGAGTCACGAATCTGTCCATTGCGACCATGGATCCGCACCTCGCCGCCGCCACTGTTGCGCACGATGTCCCCCGCGCGCTGAGTCGCTTCCCGCTGGGTGTCGGCATGCGCGCTCGCCCGGCTGGCACCGGGCTTTTTGACATCCCAACCGCCGTTCGGATTCTGAACGACATGTCGACTGTTTGGTGTCTGATTCTTTGCCACCGGTACTCCTTGTACTAGCACTACTCACACACGGCATCTACCGCGCATGGGAAGTCCAAGGTCGGGCAATCGGCGGGTTGCCGATGCCCCCGGCGAACGCCGGTGTTACCGTCGAGGCCTGCCGTG
>JBMYXJ010000419.1:0-3391 GCA_049608285.1 Mycobacterium sp.
TTGTTGGCCTCCGAATCCTGGACCTCGGGGTGATCGTCGCCGGCGGCGAACTGGGTCGGCTGTTCGCCGATCTAGGCGCCGAGGTCATCAAAGTCGAGAACCCCGCGTATCCCGACGGGCTACGGCAAGCGCCGGCGGGAAAGCCGATGGGCCGGTCCTGGGCGCTGACCCACCGCAACGAGTCCAGCCTGGGCCTGGATCTGCGGCAACCGCCCGGAGCCGAACTGTTCGGCCAGCTGGTCCAAGGCGCCGATGCTGTCTTCGCCAACTTCAAACCTGGAACTTTGGCTGCGCTGGGATTCTCCTACGATCAGCTTCGCGCTCTGAATCCTCGCATCGTGCTGGCCGAGAGCAGCGCATTCGGCGACCGTGGGCCGTGGAGTGCACAAATGGGCTACGGCCCACTAGTTCGGGCGGCTACCGGCGTCACCTGGCTATGGACGTCGCAAGACGCAGAGCCGGGCAGGTATTACGACGCAACGACGATCTTTCCCGACCACGTCGTCGCCAGGCTCACCGCAATCGGCACCCTGGCCGTGCTTATTGGGCGCAAGCAAACCGGGGTCGGCGGACACGTGCACATCTCACAGGCCGAAGCGGCGATCAATCAGCTTGCACCAGCCTATGTTGCTGAATCAGCCAGGGCTGCAGGGGTTCCAGTAGCCGAGGATGGCGCAATTCACGCGGTGTTCCCGTGCGCCGGCGAGGATGAATGGTGTGTGATCTCGATAGAGTCCGCACAGCACCGGGCGACCCTGGCCGGATTGATCGGACCCGCCGACCTACCCGAAGACCGCAAGGAGTTGATCGCGACGATCTCGGGATGGACCGCGGCGCGAGACAAGAACGAAGTCGCCGCGCGGCTGCAAGGTCTCGGCATCTCGGCTGCGCCGATGAACCGCGCAGCCGACGTGGCCAACGACCCGCAACTCGTCTTGAGGCAATTGTTCAGCGAGCTTGAGCATCCACTTTTGGACGCAGCCATACTCACCGAGACCACGCCGGCGCCGTTCACCCGCATACCCCGGGCATCGCTGCGGCCGGCACCCACGCCCGGCGAACACACCCGCGCAATCTGCCAGAAGGTCCTAGGGTTAAGCGCCGACCGAATCGATCGGCTGGCGGCAGACAGAGTGATCTTCACCGGCCGGAACCTATAGGGAGCCCCAATCGATGTCCCTACACCCCAGGACGCCGGTACTCGTCGGCTACCAGCAGATCAACCAGCACACCGAGAATCCCAGCGTCGAACCGGTCGACCTGATGGTGACCGCGGCGCAGGCCGCCGCCGACCCCCGCGTACTCGAGTCGGTCGACACGATGCGCATCGTCAACCTGCTTTCATGGCGGTATCGGGATCCGGGACTGCTTCTCGCGCGACGTCTGCACGCCGATAAGGCTAGGACCAGCTATACGGGCGTCGGCGGAAACGTCCCCCAGACACTGGTGAACCAGGCCTGCCTGGACATCCAGCAGGGTCTCGCCGATGTCGTACTGATCGCGGGAGCGGAGACCTGGCGGACGAAAAGCCGGATGCGGGCAGCTGGGACCAAACCCGACTGGACACAGCAGGGCGATTCGGTACCGATCGCGCCGGGCTCCGACGACTCGGTGCCGATGGCCGGGCCCGCGGAGATTCGGATCGGGCTGGTTCGGCCCTCCTACGTCTATCCGATGTTCGAGCAAGCATTGAGAATCGCCGAGGGGGAGTCATCCGAGCAACATCGCCGCCGTATCGGTGAACTGTGGTCGCAGTTCAGTGCTGTAGCCGCTACCAATCCGCACGCCTGGACCAGGAAAGCGCTATCAGCCGAGCAGATCTGGCGGGCTGCGCCCGACAACCGAATGATCAGCTGGCCCTACACCAAGCTGATGAACTCCAACAACATGGTCGACCAGGGCGCGGTACTGATCTTGACCTCGGCCGAGAAGGCGACCCAGCTTCAGATCCCCACGGACCGTTGGGTCTTCCCATACGCCGGGGCCGACTCGCACGACACCTACTCGATCGGTGAGCGGGCGGAGTTCTTCACCTCGCCCGCGATCAGGATCGCCGGCAGACGGGCGCTGGAACTTGCAGAGGTCGGGATCGACGATATTGAGCTCGTTGACGTGTACTCCTGCTTCCCGTCAGCGGTTCAGATCGCTGCCAGGGAGCTCGGGCTACCGGTAGGGGATCCGAGCCGCCCCTTGACCGTTACCGGCGGCCTGACCTTCGCCGGAGGACCATGGAACAACTACGTCACCCATTCTATCGCCACCATGGCCGAGCAACTGGTGTCACAGCCGGGCAGTCGCGGCCTGGTCACCGCCAATGGCGGCTACCTCACCAAGCACAGCTTTGGCATCTACGGGACCCAACCTCCGAAGCACGAATTCCGTTGGGAAGACGTCCAACCCGTGGTCGACCGAGAGCCCACCCGAATAACTATGGCCGACTGGAGCGGAGTGGGAACTGTCGAATCCTGGACAACACCCGTGGACCGGGACGGGAAGCCCGAGAAGGCATTTCTGGCGGTCCGGACCCCTGAAGACGCCCGTGTGCTCGCAGTGATCCCCGCCGGCGCCGACGCCGAGGCCACCGCACGCGACGATATCGCCGGCGCCACAGCGCGGGTCCATGCGGACGGCACAGCGTCACTGGCATAGCCGGTGGCCGATAGTCGGCCAAGACCGCGGGCGCGAACAGCTGGCCTGGATTGTCGCCACCCAACACAGCAAAGAGCCTGCCGTTCGGGGGAAACGGCAGGCTCTTTGAGCGTGATGCTAGGCGGCGTTCTGAGCGCCCAGTACCCGCTGGATATCGGGCTTCATCTGCTGCAACTGCTCACCCCAATAGCCCCAGCTGTGGGTCCCATTCGACGGGAAGTTGAAGACACCGTTCGTGCCGCCCGCCGCAATGTAGTTGTCACGGAAGCTGATGTTGGTCCGCAACGTGAATCCCTCGAGGAACTGCGCGGCTATCAGGTTCTGGGTGGGCATTCCGGAGTCCAGGTCCGATGGAGTTCCGGTGCCGCAATACACCCAGATCCGGGTGTTGTTGGCCACCAGCTGAGCGATGTTGACCGTGGGATCATTTCGCTTCCAAGCAGCATCCGAAGACGGCCCCCACATGCTCTCGGCGTTGAAACCACCGGCATCGTTCATCGCCAGACCGATCAACATCGGCCACCAACCCTCGGACGGGTTCAAGAAACCAGACAGTGAAGCGGCATAGATGAACTTCTGTGGGTAGTAGATCGCGTAGTTCATCGATGCGCTGCCGGCCATCGATAGACCCACGACCGCGTTACCGTACTGTGACACACCGCGGTTGGCCTCTAGCCAGGCTGGGAGCTCCTGAGTCAGGAACGTCTCCCACTTGTAGGTGTAATTCTGGCCGTTACCCCGT
>JBMYXJ010000420.1:0-3391 GCA_049608285.1 Mycobacterium sp.
CAGCAAACCTATCCGCATCAACCTCACCGTCAGGGGCCGCGGCATCGTCGGCAGTAATGATCCCAACATCGTTGGTCCATCCAGTGCCGGTGACATCTTCGGAATCTAGAACCTCATTCGTTATGCCATCCTCAAGCATCGCGAAATCACCAAGCGACCGTAGAACGCCACTCGCTGCCCAGTTCCACTCAGCTCCACCAACGGGATTGGCAAAGGTCCCGTACCCCGCTTCGCTTGCGCGGGCAAAATCCAGGTCGGACCACTGAAAAAGAAATCGCACGCCCTTTGTGGACGAGCGGCGCCTATGTCTTCGGCGACCCACTAAGGAGAGCTCTTGACAATGTTGGCGACCGCGGTCGAGGAGCCGTCATACGGAAAGATCGACACGTAGTCACCACCGTCAACGATTTGCAAATCGTGCTTCGTGAACGCCCCCAACGGGATTGAGCTGGCATCAGCGTCGACCGCACTGCCGCCGGTGGCAAACGTGATATCAACCGCCCCCACGAAAAGCGTGTAGAGAGCGCCCACGTCAAGCTGGGCGCTTCGATCGGCCGCCCCGGCGCCAGAAAGCCGCTCTCCATCTCCGGTCTCGTGCTCGAGAATGTCTACTTTGTTTGGTGGCATGGCTTCCTCAGTTGTTCTCGGCGGCGAACGCCGTGGCTACGTAGCAAGTCCCGGAGGACACTGCGATCTCATAGTTGAGCGTTTTCCACACGCTCCCGCGTCGCCCGTCGGTGACGTCCAGGTCTTCAGAGTCGATGAAGATATTCCCCAAGGTGCGCCACCCCGGGCTTGTGACCGACACCGCCGCAGCACTGCCGGTGCTGCCATTGTAGTTGCTTCGGATGGTGGCAGCGCCGCCCCCACTCACCCATGCGAGCAGCCGCATTTGAATGCTCTTGGTTGTGTCGCCTACGTAGCGACCACGCCCGAGCACAGGAATGCCCGCCTTGAATAGCGAGGTGTAGCTAGCGCTGGTGAACTGACGGGCGAAGGCCGTGCTGGTCGAGCCGTTCACCTGGAAGGGCACCGCCCAGTTCATGAGGACACGCTTACCGTCCGACGTGTCCGAGCCAAACGACGAGAACAGGTTGTCCATGTCCTGGCGTTCGATGGGCTGCGACACCCCGAACTCGGCTGGGTTCGTGCCATCGTTCGCGGCGGCGGTCTCGAGCTCGGCACGGTTGAGCTCGAACATGCCGAGCTGGTGAACCTTCGAATCCGTTCCGCCTACATCAATGCGTAGGTCGATGGCTGCCGCTGTCGAGCTGTAGGAGGTCCGACGCTGCAAGAACGTCGCCGGCGCCATCGCATTCGAAACGGAGTAGAGCGCGTTGGGCGCCGGGTTGCCCCAACCATCGACGGCCGACCCACCGGGCACGGTGAGCTGATAGTCCCACCCCTCCATGGTGATGCCCCATCGCCGATCGATATTGTTGTACGTCGGATAGTCCCAAAACCGGTACTCGTAATAGTTGCCGGCGCTGAGCGTGACCGCCCCATTGTGGCCCACAGGGCGGTAGTACGGGACCAGCTGGCGGCCTTGGCCCTTGATCCAGTTGGCCAACACCATTTGCTGCCAATCACCAGACGGGACCGGCTCGCCCGCCAGCATGCGCTGATAGTCGCCGACCGGCCGGGTCGGTGGAACACGAACGCCCATCAGCCGGCCTCACTGTAGACTTCGGCGGCGTAGACTCCGCTCACTTCGAGCGTCAGCTTGGCTCCGGTGTCTGCCATCAGGATCGCTAGGCCTGCCTCCGGCGAACGCAGCCCCCGAGGCTCGCCTCCGATTTCGGACAGTGTCGAGCGGGTCTGCATCATGCGGGGCACGGCGTTATTCGTGAGCTGGACCTCCGTGTCACCGGTGAGCACGGCGCCTGAAGTCGAATTGACGGTGATCCCCGAGCTCACAGAGTGCTCGCCGTCGAAGAAGTACGGGCCCCCTGCCGGCGCAACCATTTGAGAGTCATTGGGCACCACCCGAACATAGATGGTCATGGAGCCCGCGCCGGTGAGGCGAGCGTAGAGCTGCCACCGAATCTTATAGGACTTGCCCGGGCGCACCGACATGACGAACGGACCCCACAGACTGTGCACGGTCCAGACATCGGTGAGCGTCGAGTTCTCCCGTTGGAAGCCGTCCCCATCGTCTTCGGGAGGCGAAGCCACGACCACGCGCCCGAACGAGTCCGCCTGGTGCTGGAGATTGTTCAGCAGCCGACGCGACTCGAGAGCACCACACGGCTCGTAGTTGTCGATGGTGCTTTCATCGAACCTAACGAAGCCATTCCATAGACTCGAATAGCTCATCCCACAAACACCTTGGCCGACTGGTCGCCAGAAGCAAAGGCGATGCGGCCCGAGTCGTCGGCGAAGAATGCAAAGGGCTCCTGGTCCGTGGTGGCGCTGCCCGCGTCGGCAAACCGCAAATACTGTGTGCCCGAAATGGTTGGGCTCGAATCGAAGGTTACGCGTAGGGTGTTGGTTCCGTCGGTGACGGTGTCGATCGAGCAGGTCTGAGGGGTGACACTGGTCGAATCCCAGTCCATCAGCTCGAGTTCCATGCCGGCGACAAAGAAGTCGGTCAGAACTGCGCCACTGGGCGCCGTGCTAAGCAGGCCCTCGGGGTCCTCGAACGTGACGACCAAGTCGTATTGGTTGCCACTCACCACCGCGTCAGAGACAACGGTCACCTCGGGGCAGTAGCCGGCGGCCGGCTCGTCTCGAAGCATTAGGGTGAGGATCCCCCGGCCCGTCAACAAATCCCAGTTGCGCCCGATGACCAGCCCTCGTTTCGCCGTGATTCCATAAACCCCGTCGATCGAGTCCGGAAGCGTCTCGGAGGTCAGCGCGACGATCGACCCCACCACCGCCGTGGTGAGCAGGTTTGTGCCATCATGGTTCAACAGGGGCACTTCCACATTGATCACGCTGTAGGGGCGCCCAAGGATTCCCAGCACTCCGGTGACAAGTTCCTTGGCTGCCGATGGGTTGAAGAAGTAACCCGGATCGGTCGATGAACTTTTAGGCTCGATCTGCAAGTCCTTGCCATATGGCCGACTCGAGACGGCATAGGCATCGCGCACACGATAGGTTCGCCCCTGGTGCTCGTCGTCTATGTGCGAGTACCCCGTTTTGATAGTGGCCATGTTGAGCGAGCCGAACGCGTCGCGCTCAACATCGGGGCGCTTGTCATCAGTGAGTGTGTTCCAGGCTGTGATCGCCACGTCGAACACGCCGGTCTGACCAGGTAGGCGGATCGGCTTGAAAGTAATCCGCCCATCCGCTGCCACCGCCGGGAAGATTCCTAGCAGCTTGCACTCATGTGCAATGAGGTCGCCCAACTCGACCGCTTGCGAGCCCGCATACCGACGCTGGTTGAGGA
>JBMYXJ010000421.1:0-3384 GCA_049608285.1 Mycobacterium sp.
CACCGCCAGGAAGGGCTTCTCCCACCGGCCCAACGCCTCCCAGGCGGCGCGGTTGGCCGGGATCGCGGGATCGTCCGGAGACGTCGGCACCAGTTGCGGGAAGGCTCGCGCTCCGGCCTGGTACTTCTTGGCAGGGAACGGAGCGTCGTAGCCAGCGCGCACCTCGGCCGGCACCTTGTTCACCGTCGCGAACGCGACGAGCCGCCCGGCTGGCACCACCGGCGTGTGCTTGGCGAATGCCCGCCACATGTGAAATGCCAGCGGGGTGGGTTGTTGCGCGGTGGGCAGGGAGCCGTTGGCCACCATGACCCGCCCGACCCGATCGCCGTTTTCACCGGCGATGCGCAGCCCAATCAGCGATCCCCAGTCCTGCACGAACAGAGTCACGTCGCGCAGGTCGAGCTGCTCCAGCCATGACATCACCCATTCGACATGGCGCAGGTAGGTGTAGTCATCGAGTTCGGCGGGCTTGTCAGAGCGGCCAAAGCCGATCAGGTCTGGCGCCAGCACCCTGCGGCCGGCGGCGGCTAGCGGCGGAATCATGTTGCGGTAGAGATAACTCCACGTTGGCTCGCCGTGCAGCAGTACCACCGGCGGACCGTCCTGCGGGCCCTCATCGACGTAGTGCATCCGCAGCGCCGGTGTGTCGCTAGCCGTCACGTCGAGGTAGTGCGGTTCAAAGGGGTAACCCTCAAGGCCAGTGAACCTTGAGTCCGGAGTTCTCAGGATGTCCAGGATACTGCTCCTTCTACTCGGCCCCGTAGCCGTCTGGTCAAGGGCTGAGTCTATGCGCCGCGTTCACCCGCCCACCACGCCTACGGCGGACTAGAGGTGATCAGGCAATTGCCCTGGCGGCGGCCGGGATTCTTCTACTATCCAGTTAGGGGATTGGCTCGCTGACCAGCAGGCCGCCGTCTGACATAAAGGAGCCCGCCGATGGAAAGCATCTCGCTTACTGGCATGGTCGAGGAAAAGCTGATCGAGGCCCGGAAGACGAATAGCGGCCGCGCGGCTCACACCATCCATGGTGGTAGCGAACACGAGTTGCGCCAGACCGTGATGGCCTTGCTTGCAGGACACGAGCTGGCAGAACACGACAGCCCGGGGGAGGCGACCCTGCAGGTGCTGCGCGGCCACGTCCGCCTGACAGCCGGCGAAGATTCGTGGGAAGGCAAGACCGGCGACTTCGTCGCGGTCCCGCCTCAACGGCACTCGCTGGCGGCGGTCGAGGACTCGGCGATCATGCTGACAGTCCTGAAGAACCTCACGTCTTGAACGCCCAGAACGACGGCAGGTTCTTCGGGTAGGTCAACCTCGAGTTCGACCCTGTCGTGTCTTGAACAGCCAGCTGGCAGCGATGTGCATGTGGCGATTCCGGCAACCAGCGGGGGACCACCCGAAGTAGCCATCGGAAAGCCGGGCCCGGGCAACATCGAGATACCGGCTACCAACGGTGGACCGCCTTTCGTATCCGGGTGAAACCGGTTGGCGGGGGCCGCCGCCTCGACTTCTCCCGCAGCTCCAGGCGGTCGTATCTGATGACTACTGCTCAGCGTCGCTGTCCTTGCCGGTGACAATCTCCTTGGCTTTGTCGACAGTGTGCGTGGCAATGTCGACCGAGTCCTCAATGATGCGGCCCGTGCCCCCGGCTACATCGCCGGCGACGATATCTCCTGCGTCCTCAACGATGTCCGCAGCTTTCTTGACGGCGTGTGTCGCGATGTCCCTGGCCGAGTCGAGCGCGTCTTTGGGGTTGAAGCTCATGGGAGTCTCCTGTTCGTTGAGCGTCCGAAACAAGTCTAGGCCTCGAAAACATCCTGTGGTTCGCGTCTCACCTGTCATCATCGGAGCGAACCCAGTTCTTACCCGCGCGAACCACCGCAGACCACAGCACCGGCTGGCACCGGCTAGGCGGAGCGACCGAGAACGTCCCCTGTCTACTAGTAGCGACAGCCGTATATCTCAGCCGAGCCAAGGACGCATGCGTGGACCTGACACTTTTCATCAACCCTGAGCACCCGCGTGGAGATCCCCTCGATGTCCGGCTAGCCGAGCACGTCGATCAGGTGGCCCTCGCACGGGAGGCCGGCTACGGCGGGATCACGATCGGCAGTCACTTGTCGTATGGCTCGTCGGCCTGGCTGCCGGCTTTCCCCACACTGGCCCGTCTGGCGCCCGCCGCAACCGGCATGTCGCTGTCCACCTGCATGCTGGTACTGCCGTACCACCATCCGATCCTGGTTGCCGAAGAGGCGGCTTTTCTGGACATACTGTGTGGCGGCCGGTTTACCCTGGGCGTCTCTGCCGGCTGGGCGCTCGATGAATTCGAGCTGCTCGGCTTGAACCGCCGCGAACGTGTCGGGCGGTTCAAGGAGTCGGTCGAATTGATCGCACGATTGTGGTCAGAAGACGGGGTCACCGCCGCCGGCCGCTACTTCGGCGTCAATGACTGCACATTGGCGCAGCGGCCGTTGCAGCAGCCCCGACCACCGATGTGGTTCGGAGGCAGCGCTATCCGTTCGGTGGAGCGGGCTGCCAGCCTGGCAGATACCTCGCTCGGCGACAGCTGGGTGGCATCGTCACACCTCACCGAGGCGGTGATTATCGAACAGACTCAGGCCTTTTCCGACCGGCTCGCGGTACTCCAAAAGCCTAGGCCACTCGAATTCCCCCTGCTACGCAACATTGTGGTGGCGAAAGACCGCGCCACCGCCGTCCGGGAAGCTGGCCCCTTCCTCGAAGCCAGTTACCGGGTGTTCGACAAATGGGGCTTATTCGCCGACGTAGTCGGTGACCAGTCGGCGACGAGAGGACTTCCCGAGCTGCTAGCGGGCCGCGTGATCATCGGATCACCCGAGGAATGTGCTGAGGATCTGGTTCGGCTGATACGAGCGACCGGATTCACCCGCCTCATCGCGAGGGTTCAGTGGATGGGCATGGAGCAACACATCGTGCTCCGAACAATCGAGCTGCTCGCAGGCGAGGTCCTCCCAATGATGGAGCACGAACTCGGGACGTAGCGTCGAGGTCAGCGGACCACTTGTGTCGAGATCCCCCGGGGGAGGGACGCCTTCCCGTTGCCTTCTAGATCGTCGCAGTCGCATTCCCGAGGCCAGACGGAACGCCGCGCCGCGGCAGTGCGAAGCCTGGTCAGGACTGCTTGCCCTCATCAGCGGCGTCGGCAACCAGCACGGACAATCGCTGGTACATCTCCGCAGGCATATCCAGATCGCTTAAGTCCTTACCAAGTTCGACTGTTTGCCGATAGGTGACCAGATACGCCCAGCAGTCAGGGCAGTCCGCGATGTGGAACTCCACAGCGCTGCGATGTTGATAGGGAAGCTCGCCATCTACGTACGCTGACAGCAGGTCAGACACATCGCG
>JBMYXJ010000422.1:0-3354 GCA_049608285.1 Mycobacterium sp.
GCTGGACGAGACGGGGGTGCAGGGTGTCAGCGAGTCAACTGCCCACCGGTGACTGCGTCCAGGACTTCTCTGAGGTGAATGAGGACCCACAGGTGCCCTGCGCTGGGCACGAACTCAACCTCGCAGGACGTGAGCGTGTGGCTTAGGTATGTTCCCATCGCGGGTGGAACGCTGCGATCCAGTTCGCATGACCACGACAGGACGTCGGTCTCGATCTCCCTTAATGGGAAGCCCCAGGGGCGCCCGTGGTTGGCGGCCATATCATCCACCATCCCCTGGGCACCGCCGCGCACCGCTTCGGCGAAGTCTGCCAACAGCATTCGCTGGATTTCAGGCTGATCGAGTGCGGCCCTGTCCACGTCGTGCATCTTGTAACTCATCGTGTCGATGTAGTGCTGTGGGTTGCGGCGGATCATCGAGGCCAGCAGTCGTATGTTCCAACTGGACAGCCGAGGCAGATACCAGGCCAGCTTCATGAAGAACCGGTTGGTCCCGCTCATTCCTTCGAAGACCCCGGGAGCGTTGGTCGGTGCGGGAGACGAGACGATTCCGACAGAGGTCAGGCGCTCCGACATCTTCCAGGCGCATGCCAGTGCGCCGGGCCCACCACCGGAGATGCCGACGATCGCGAACTTCTCGATTCCCAGCGAATCCGCCAGCGCCTCAACGTCGGCTGCCCAGTCGAGGAGCGTGCGGCCGGGGTTGGGATCCGAGGCTCCGTAGCCGGGACGATCCGGTGCGACGATTCGGGCTGTGGCGGGAAGCGAATTATCCGGCAGCATGCCCCATCCGAGGCGTGAGCCGGGTAACCCGTGAAAGACGAAGACCGGGACACCTGTATGGACCCCGTACTCCGCATAGGCGAGTCGGCGGTGGTCGGGCAGCCGGATCGCAGCGTCGACTCGACACGAAAGACCCGTTTGGGCGGTCCTTGAATTCAGCCTTCTGTCTTGGTCGTCGCTGTCTCCATGGGTCATCGCTATCTCCGTTCCCGATGAGTGCTACAGCCCACCACCGCACGGAGGGTGCCGGTAGGGACCGAAGTCCCGGCCTGGAGGGTCATTCGTCGGCGCGACACTCATCGCTGAGGGGCACCGATTTTGGGGCTGCCCATGGCAAGGTGCGCCCACGTGAGCTTTACCGCGGAGGGCGCCCGACTGGTGAAAGCGTGCGAACGCCAGCAGATTGAGGAGTCGCAGGGCTCGTCGCTCGGCATATCGAAACATTGTCGGGTCTCGAGCGTCGCCGACTGCTAATTGCGGTTAGGCTTCGGCAATATGTTGGCGGTGGCGAATACCCGGGGCACGGCGTTGGCGGGCGTCGTCGGCGCGGCGGTGCTGGCAGCGTTCCTGTTGGTGCCTGGTCTGCGGCTGGGTATGGACCGGCCGTGGCTCGGCGCAGTCGTCCTGGTGGTGCCTGTCGCGGTGCTGCTGACCGCTACGGGCTACCGACACTACGGGCTTGTCCGTGCGGCCGCGGTCGCGATGGCGGTGACGCTGGCGGCTGATGCCGTCGGGTTGGCTGTTGCGGTATTCACACTGGTGAAGGCGCTGAGCGGGGAAGGCGTGGCGCCGGTTTGGGTGATCTTGCTGTCCGTCACGCCGGCGGTGTCTGTGCTGGTGCTGGGTGTGTTGGCGCTGCGCATCCTCCCGCCTCGTGCGGTGCACACGTGAGGGCGCAGGCGAATGGGGTCACGGACTCAATCTCCACGACGTGATGCGTTCGGTCCTTTCGACGGAGATCGCGCACCGCCCGACTAGGACAGCTAGGAGAGCAGGATGGCGAGCATCGACGCAGTCAAGGCAGTCGCGGTGATCACCACGTGCGAGGCTGAAGGTCACCACGAGCACATCTACGGGACGCGAAAGCCTTCCCTGTGGTGGATCTTCTTCGGTCGCCGCTGGGTATCAATGCCGGTCAACGTGTATGCCATTGAGCATGAACAAGGCTTGGTGCTGTTCGACACAGGACACGACCCTGCGGTCGCCGATGCCCACTACTGGCCGGATCCGATCACTGCGTTCTTCGTACGGCATCTCTTTCGCTGGCATATCGGCCCCCAAGACAGCCTTTCAGCCCAGCTTGAGCAGGCCGGCTATGCGGCAGCGGACGTGCGCAAAGCGATCATTTCCCACCTGCATTTCGATCATGCTGGTGGCATCGCCGAGATCCCGCAGGCGGAGCTCTATACCGCCGAAGAGGGTTTCGCATTCATGCGGGGCCCTGATCACCCCGAGCGCCACACCGTCTTGCGTGACCGCATCGAGATTCCGGGTGCGAAGTGGCAGATGATTCCATTCGAGCCCACGGATGACCCCGCGTATGCGCCGTTCACCGAGAAGTTTGACGTGATGGGCGACGGCTCGTTGGTCGTATTGCCCACCCCTGGACATCTTCCCGGTTCGGTCTCGATGTTGGTGCGGCGAGCCGCAGCGCCCCCGGTGTTGCTGGTCGGCGACTTAACCTATGACGAGGGCCTGCTGCAGCGCGACCAATTCCCCGCTATCGGCGATAAAGAGGTACTGGCGGCTTCGTTCGCGAAGGTGCGGGCACTCAAGGAGCACATGCCCGACCTCGTGATCCTTCCCGCCCACGACCGACGCGCTTCGGACAAACTCCGCACCGCGTAGGACCCTCATCGATGCGGGCCCGGAGCTGGAACCAGCATCCGCGGCAGGGAACTGCTCCAGATCGACGTGCAGAACATCTCGAGATCACCGTTGGTGCGAGCAGTGTCAATAGGAATCCGAGTGTCTTTGTAGTGCAGGGTCATCGGTGTGCACGACGGTATCTGCGAGCCGTCGCTGATATCGGAGGGCAGGCCATCGCGGGCAACGCTGCCGGCCGGTCGGACAGCCTCACCGGCCAACGTCAACTGAGCAGGAATAATTCGGACTTCGGGCCGGTTGGCTGTGGCGATATAGCGTGCAGTGTTCGAGAGGTGGAAAACATGTCGGATCCCTCAGGGGTCAAGATTTTGGTTCTGGTCGGAAGCCTGCGCGCGGCGTCGATCAACCGCCAACTTGCTGAACTAGCTGCCGAGACGGCGCCGGAAGGTGCGACCCTTGAGCTGTTCGATCGGCTGGGAGATTTGCCTTTCTACAACGAGGACATCGACAACGATTCCGCGCTCGGTGGCGTGGCCGAACCTGTCGCTGCCCTGCGGGCGGCAGCCGCGCACGCGGGCGCGGCCTTGGTCGTGACCCCCGAGTACAACGGCAGCATTCCGGGCGTGCTCAAGAACGCCCTGATCGAGGTCAGCGAGGACGTCGAGGCCGGGGCGACCCTCTCGGAGGCCATGGCCAAGCACCCCGCCGCCTTCGATCGGCTCTACGTCGGCATGATCAAGGCCGG
>JBMYXJ010000423.1:0-3353 GCA_049608285.1 Mycobacterium sp.
TCAAAGCCGACCTGGTGTCGGAATTCTTCTGTCGGCTGATCAACCACATGGATGCCAACGGCCTAGACACCGTCGAGGCCCGACACCCTGGTGACAGCGTCGACGCGTATCCGTTGATGGACTTCACCCCCGGTTACGTGCTGCGAGCGCTTGACTACTTACCCAAGGCGGGTTCTCGGCCCCCCTGGCGGCTCAAGCAGAATTACCTGCTCGACCTGCAGCTGATCCGCCGTGGCAAGGTCGACGACGCAGCGCTGACATTCTCCAGACACCGGGTGCCGGCCGTCACGTCGGCATAGCCAACCTGTTAGCTTCCAGCAGCGACTACGACTATTCCGTCGTCGTCGCTGTAGACAACCTGCCCTGGCACAAACGCCACGCCACCTAACTCGACAGCCGCATCACGCACGCCAGCACCGGTTTTCGCGCTCTTGCGCGGGTTCGTGCCTAGTGCCTTGATGCCGATATCGAGCGTCCGCAGGATCGCCGAATCGCGCACAGCGCCGTTGATGATCAGACCTGACCACCCGTTGGACCGGCCGAGCTCGGCGATGACATCGCCGACCAAGGCGGCATGTACCGATCCCTCCCCGTCGATCACCAATACCCCGCCATCGCTGGGCTCGCAGAGCACCGTCTTGAGCAACGCGTTGTCCTCGAAGCACCGCACCGTGGTGATCTGTCCCGCGAACTGCGACCGGCCACCATATTGGCGAAGCTGCAGATCGCAGCTGCAGACATCTGAGCCGATCTCGTCGACCAGGTCAGCGGTGGGGCGCGGCGTAATGGTCACCGCACCAGTATCTCAGGCCTACTGACTGCCGCGCCGGGCCAGGTACAGTACCGCCAGGATCGTGAGTAGCCCGGCGATTACCCCGGCGGCGACCGGAAGACGAGACGCTTCGTTGCCGTCGCGCTGGGCCGGCGGACGACTGGAAACGGTGTTACTAGCCGCCGCCACGGTCGATTTCGCTTGTGCTGCTGTCTCTTTCGCGGCGGAGGTCAAACTGCCGTGTGAATCCGCGTCCGGCGCAGGCGCAGGGGGGGCTGTGTTCGCGGCTGCCTTCTTGGCCGGTGCCTTATTAGCGGGTGCCTTATTAGCGGGTGCCTTCTTTGCGGGACTGGTTTTCTTGGCCGGCGATTTCTTGGCGGGATTGGCCTTCTTGCTGGGGCTAGCCTTTTTCGCGGGTGCGGCTTTCTTCGCGGCGGGGGCCTGAGTGGCCGGGGGTGCCGGCGGCTCTTGCGGGGGTGTGCCATCGGCGTCTTCGTTGGGCCGGTCCGGCTGGTCTGCCATGTCGCTGCTCCTTATTGAGTGATCTGCACCCGGCAGTCCACAACATCATGCCAGGGGCCGGGAACCGGATGGTTTTAGGTGCCAAACGGTGTCATCCGGTAACCGCCAGCGTGGCAGCCACCGCCAGCACAACGGCCATCAGTGCGAGTTCGCTGTACGCGCGTGATCTTGAGACTACGGCGGTGGTTCGGTGGGCTCGGGCGGCAGGGAGCCAGCTCCCCCGATTGCGCCAGGCCAGGACCATGAGCGCTGCGGTGAGTATGAGCTTGGCAGACAGCACCCTGCCGTAGCCGGTTGCGTACAGATCGCTAGGCGAGCTGATCACCACCGACGCACCGAGGACGCCTGCGGCAAGCAGCACCGAGACGCACAGCAGCGACAGCTGGGAAAACCGCGGCAGTACCCGGGCCCATTGACCACGGTGTTCGACGGTGAGGACCAGTGCTGCCAGCACGCCGCACCACAAGGCTGCTGCTAGGGCGTGCACCGCGATAGAGGCGCCCCCCCAAGAGCTATTCGACAGGTGCCCGGTGAGCGGGTGGCCCACGATTCCGACGCCCGTGAGGCCGGCGGCCACCACGCGCGCGCGACCTGAGCGCGCTGCCACCGTTGCGAGCACGCATACCGCCGCGGCTGTGGTGAGCGAAATCAGGCCAGCGCGTCCCGGCGCCGTATACACCGCGAACTCGACGGCGGTGTGAATTCTGAGCCCAGTGATGTCGGCCCCGGCTGTCCGTGTAGCCGCTAGTACGAGCCGGACGAGTTCGGCGATGAGCCAGACTGCCGATGCGGTTACTAACGGCGCCGAAGCACGCCGGATGAACTCTTCGCGGCGCCGGCCGGTGTCCAGGGCGGGCACTGCGGCCAGGCCCAGCGTGAGGACGGCTGCGCCGTCGGCTACCGCCCTGACCAACGCCGGGGTGAGTGAGGTGGCCGGATACGCCAGTGCCCACGCCATCACGCACGCAGACCCGGTGACAAGCACAGCGCCTGTGACCACGAGGCGGTGGCTCACTTGCGGCGCCGAACCGCCAAAATCGCGCCGACGGCCACCAACGCCGAGGCTGCCGCCACGAACGGCCACACCCGCAGCCCTTCGGTGGTGGTGTCCGCCGGAAGCGGTGCAGGTGTGGCGGGAGGCGGTGTCGACGTGGCCGGCGGTCCGTCGCTTGCCGGTGCGGTGGAGATCACACGGTAGGACCATGAGCCAGACACGACGTGCCCGTCGGCAGACGTTGCCCGGTAGTTCGCCGTGTAATCCCCGGTAGGGCCGCCGGGCCGCACCGCAACGCTGATCACCGCGTCGTCAACCGCGGGTGGGCCCTCAGACCAATCGGCGCCGTCGGGCCCGATCACGGTCATCGCTGCGAATTGAGCCTGCATGGGCTCGTTGAACGTCGCGCTCACCCGCTGCGGTTGTTCGGTCAGCACAGCGTTCTCGGCCGGATCGCTCGCGATACGCGCGGCGTGGGACCACGCTGCGCCGGCGTACGCCAGTGCGACTCCCATGAGGGCCGCCGTCAAACATGCTACGGCGATCAGGTGAAGCACCCTTAGCGGCCTGAAATACGTTGTCTGCATCCGATACTGGCTTTCTCGATCGTCAGGAGGTCGGCCAGCGCGCCGACATCCGAGGGGTAGCACAGCCGACGGGTCAGACCACGCCCAGGCGGGCCATGAGGTCGGCGTCGATCCCGTCGAGTTGCTTATCGATCGCCGCGTGCGCAGCCCGCCGGCGTTCTGGCGGCATATTCTCAGCGGCGGTGACCGCGGCCGCGAGATCGCTGAGCCGCTCGGTAATGGCTGCGACAAACTGCTTGGTCTCGGGGTCCTTGGCCGCCTTCGGCTTCTTGTCCGACAGCTGGCGCAGCGACTGTTCGGCGCCGGCGATCCTTGCCGAAAAACGGGCGCCATGCCCAGAGAAGTGCCCGAGCTGGCTCAGTGGAATACCTAGCTTGTCGGCGCGGCGCTCATCGATCAGCCCGCGTGCGGCGATAGACGCCCGGTAGACCAGGGGCACCACCACCGGGGCTAGCAAACGTGAGACGGTAAGTGTTCT
>JBMYXJ010000424.1:0-3350 GCA_049608285.1 Mycobacterium sp.
CCGCGTCGATTCCACAACTTCCATCATGACCGAACAACCCCCGTCCAGGCCCGATGCGACAAATCCGTACCGTCGTGTCTCGGCGCCGCGCGGCCGGTTTCAGCGCCACCCCCTGTGTGAACCTGACAGACATTCATCTCAGGCTGATGCCCTACAGTGGTGCCAATCCGGAGCGCGCTCATCGCCTCCCTGTCCTCGGTTCCGGTCCGGGCGCCTTGAGCGTGGCAGCGGCCGACTTCCTCAGTCCGAAGCCTTAGCCATCCGGCGGACTCGTTGCCCGATATTCACCACACCGCCCAAGGAAGATGAACATGTTGGACACCTACCGAGTCAAGACAACTCTCACCGGCTTGAAAAGGCTGGCAACGATGCCGGCGCAGGACAAGCAGGCAGGTGTCGAAGCGTACAAATTCCTTCAACGCATGCAAGCGGGCGAGCCGACCGAGACCGCAGACGAAACCAAAGCGGTCGCGGACTACTACAAGGTCCTCAACAACATGCTCTCAGTCTTCGATCTCGAGAAGCTCTACATCCCACCCATGCTGGACGAATCCAAAGGCCTCTACGACAACCAGTTGCTGATCGAGAAAGCAGTGCTGCAGGACCTGGATCTGAAGGACCCAGGTGACTCACACTTACTCGACATGGGTTGCGGACGGGGGAGGATCGCGCACCATTTCGCGACGATGACCGGTGGACAGGTATCCGGTTACAACATCGACCCGAACCAGCTGGAGAATGCCGTCGACTGGGCCGAGCAATGTGGCATGAGCGACAGACTTCATTTCAAGTTCGGGGACCATCATCAGCCCCTCGAGTACGAATCCGAAACCTTCGACGGATGTTTCTCCTTCCAAGCCGTGTGGCCCTTCTTCAAGAAAGAGGAGTTGGACGCACACGCACAAGAGATGTACCGCGTACTCAAGCCGGGATCGCGCTACGCCTGCTCGGAATATCTGCTCACGCCGTTCTTCGACTGGAACAACGAAGAGCATGTCGCCCTGCACAAGCTCTTCCTCCCGACGCTGGCCGCCACCCAATCCATGTATCCGGCCGACGTGTGCGCCGCGCTGGAGCGGGCCGGTTTCGACATCGAGGTTTCCGCGCCCTCCAAGAGCGAGGCGTGGCCGCTGTGCGAACAGAAGACTGCGCTGATCCGCAGGGGCGGGCACGTGGTTAAAGCACTCGCGGCGGTGCGTATCGCACCAGCGTGGGCGACGGAATCGCTCGACCTTCTACAAAAGGGCGGAAAGGCCTGGAACGAAGCCGAAAGAGCCAAGATCGCCGACTTGAACTGGAAAATCGTCGCAAAAAAGAACTGACTCCACTGCCTGGATGTTCTCTTCTTGGTGCTTCCGCCCCTGGACTGCAATGGTCATGACCGGGTCGCAAGGTAGATAGTGGCCGTAGACCGACCTCCGGTCAATGGGTTGTCGAACCAGACCTGCTGGGCCTCAACGTCAGTGAACACGGTTTCGAGTACCGCCTTGAAATCGTCGTCCGGTGCATCATCGGACCACATGGCAAACGTGCCACCCCGGACAATATGGTCGGCTGCGGCTTCTAGACCTTCATGGGTGTAGAAATCAGCGTGCACATCGTGGAGCAGGTGTGTGGGCGAGTGGTCGATGTCCAGCAGGATCGCGTCATAGGTTCGGCGTGGTTTCGCTGGGTCGAAGCCGGCCACGCTGGCTGCCGCGGCGAAGAAGTCTGCGCACACCAGTTCCACGCGGCTGTCGGCGGCCAGGCCCGCCGTATCCGGTAGTAGCCCGCTTCGGTGCCAGTCGATGACCGCGTCGGAGTATTCGACGACAGTTACTGTCTGAATCCGGTTGCACTTCAAAGCTTCTTGAGCGGTATAGCCGAGGCCGAGGCCACCGACTATCACGTCTAGGTCGGGTCCAGGTGTCCTAGCCAGGGCCAGCCGCGCCAGTTCTCGTTCGGCGACGGTGAACAGGCTCGACATCAGGTACTCGTCATCGAGCTTGACCTCGTACACATCGGCACGCAGCGCGAGATCGAATCTGCGCCGTAAGCTGATGGTGCCCATCGGAGTCTGCCGCCAGTCCAACTCCTCGAAGTGCGCACTCATCGAACGCTACGGTTACCAGGCGTAATAGGTTGGTTCACAGTGGATTTGGGCAGGAAATTACCATGGTTGCAGGCTCATTAACTCGAAGCGCCGAGGATTTTGATCGCAAAGACGAGCGTGTCACCTGGCTGGATTCCAGCCGCAGGCTGACCGTTGGGGTAGCCGTCTGCGGAGGTCATTGCGACCGCGACCGTGGATCCGACGTTCTGCCCGGCGATGGCCTTCTGGAAACCGGACACAACTCCGTCGAGCGGAAACTCGACCGGGGCGCCCCGTTGGTAGCTACTGTCGAACACCGCCCCGTCACGTCCGTTGACACCCATGTAGCAGACCGAGGCAGTAGCCGTGTCTGCGACGACCGGCCCGTCACCGGCATGCAGCGTGTGCACCTGGGTCTCAGACACGCTGAACGGCGCCTCGACGATGATGCTTGGCGCCGTCGTATCGGTGGGTCCGGTGACCGAGACGCTCCCCGTGCTTCCAGGCAGCGTCCAGTCGGGTGTGCCACCAGCCTCGGGCACGGCTGTTGGGCAGGCGCTTGCTGCGGTTGCCGTTTCGGAGCCGGAACTGCACGCGCCGAGCGCGAGGACCAGCGACGTGGCACAGGCCAGCAGGGCGACCGACGAGGACATGCGAGAGGAGTTCACCCTCATCACGCTACAGCCGTGGGTCGGGTACAGACGAAGAGGTCGCCTCAGGCGCGCTGAACCAGGGCGTACAACAGGGCGTACAACAGGGCGTAGTTATTCGGTATCGACCCGCACGTCGCTGAGTTGCACCGTCACCAACGTCGGGAAGGGCAGCGGCCGGTTACCCGGCCCGATGGGGCGGACCCACCGCCGGGTGGGGAACAGCAGCCCACCAGCCTGAATGGGATCTGCGCAATAGTGGGCAGCCCGGGCCCATCGGCCTATCACCTCGGGAGCATAGTCGTGACGGCGCAGGTGACCATCGCCGTCGAAGTAGAAGGTTTGGCGCGGCGAATGGGTGTCAAGGCCCGCCGGGAACGTCACGTTCAGACACCGCCAGGCCTCTTCGCCCTCCTGCCACATTCCGCCCTGGGTGACCTCAACTCCTTCGCGCGTCAACAGATAGGGCGTCGTGAGGTAGTTCCACATCGCATAGCCGGCGAAGTAAACCGAGTCCAACGGGTCCCAGCGAATGTTGCGGCGCAGACCCGACGGGCCGAAGAATGCTTCCCGCGGCTTCGCGCACGAGCTGATGACCTCACCATCATGAGTCTCGATCCGTACCGACC
>JBMYXJ010000425.1:0-3349 GCA_049608285.1 Mycobacterium sp.
TACGGTCGGTGATTTGCGCTACCACGATGTGCACTCTAAGGCCAGTGTGGTCAGGGGTTCCGCCCCCCCGCTGAGGCAGCGCTGGAGCAACTGTGACGTAAATCACATAACAACCCTTGGCAATAAGGGCACGAATCGGTTGGCGGATGCGTTCGACGCTGGTACAAAGCACTGCTGCACTTGCTTGACGGACGGGACAGGAATGGCCACTGACTACGACGCCCCACGGCGCACCGAGACCGACGATGTTTCCGAGGATTCACTTGAGGAACTAAAAGCGCGACGCAATGAAGCGCAGTCTGCGGTGGTCGACGTCGACGAATCTGAATCTGCGGAGTCCTTCGAGTTGCCCGGCGCTGACTTGTCGGGTGAGGAGCTCTCGGTGCGGGTCGTTCCCAAGCAGGCCGACGAGTTCACCTGCTCGAGCTGCTTTCTGGTCCACCACCGCAGCCGTCTCGCCAGCGAGAAGAACGGCATGAAGATCTGTACCGATTGCGGTGCTTGACCTATCGCCTGCGCCTAGGCGGCAAGCGCTGCGAGCACTTTGTCCGGGCATTTGGCACTGATCAACCAGTACGGGGTCGGATCGTCGGGATCGTTGAGAACCAGGAGAACCATCGGGCCGACCCATCCCCGGTGCACGATGTAGGCGGCCGGGTCAAGTTGTCGGCCCAGCGCTGCGGACTTGGCGCTGCGGGGCACTTCGGCCGTCCGCGCAATGACAGCCACCGGAAGGTGGGCGCCGCCGATCCACAGCTCGGTTCCGCTGTCGCTGCTGATGACTTGCAGCTCGGTCCTGCCGAGCCAGATGAGCACGATGGCCGCCACCGGAAGCAACACCGCGAACGGCAACCAGTTCGGCAGCGCCCTGACACCCTGGTTTACTTCAAGCGCAATCAGGCCGGCCAGCGCCAGAGCCAGCGGCCACCACCACCACGGGACCCGCAGCTGTTCGCGATAGCGAACGGTTTGTGTGGTGGCGCGCGTGTCGGACACGAGGCCAAGGGTAATCTCTGACGTCGTGTCGACCTCTCTGGCGGTAGTGCGACTGGATCGCAGCCTGCCGCTGCCAAGTCGGGCCCACGACGGCGACGCCGGAGTTGACCTTTACAGCGCACAGGACCTCGAGCTGGCACCCGGTGAGCGGGCGCTCGTCTCGACCGGGGTGGCGGTGGCGATCCCGGCGGGCATGGTTGGTCTTGTGCACCCGCGCTCGGGTCTGGCTGCCCGCGTGGGGCTTTCGATTGTGAACAGCCCCGGCACCATCGACGCGGGCTACCGAGGCGAGATCAAGGTCGCTCTAATCAACCTCGACCCCGGTATCCCGATCGTCGTTCGTCGTGGAGACCGGATAGCCCAACTGCTCGTGCAGCGAGTGGAATTACCCGGTTTGGTCGAGGTGTCGTCCTTCGACGATGCCGGCTTGGCCGACACAACCCGTGGCGACGACGGCCACGGTTCCTCCGGCGGACATGCGAGTTTGTGAAAATGGCACTGAGAAGACGACGCAAAGACAGCAACGAAAGTTCTGAGACCCCTGTCGTGGAGGCAGCCCCACACGACGAGCTTGAGGGGCCGTTTGACATCGACGATTTCGACGATCCCGCGGTCGCCGCCGTTGCCAGGCTAGACCTGGGCTCGGTGTTGGTCCCCATGCCCGATGCCGGGCAGGTGCAGGTCGAGCTCGGCAACACCGGAGTTCCCAGTGCTGTGTGGGTGGTGACCCCCAACGGCCGCTTCACTGTCGCGGCGTACGCCGCACCGAAGTCCGCTGGCCTTTGGCGCGAAGTCGCCGCTGAGTTGGCCGATTCTCTGCGCAAGGACGTCCCCAAAGTCAGCATCGAGGATGGTCCCTGGGGGCGCGAAGTCATCGGCGTCGCCGCCGAGAATGCCGGAGTAGTGCGTTTCATCGGCGTGGACGGATACCGATGGATGATCCGCTGCGTGGTCAGTGGGCCCCACAACCGCATCGACGCCCTGGTCGAACAGGCTCGAGATGCTCTGGCAGACACCGTTGTGAGACGCGGCGATACCCCTATGCCGGTGCGTACTCCGTTGCCGATCGAGCTGCCTGAGCCGATGGCGGAACAACTTCGCGCTGCGACCGAGCAGGCCGCCGCGCAGCAGCCCCCACCGCCCCAGCAGCAGCCAACGGCGCGGCGCACCACGCAGGGGTCTGCGATGCAGCAGCTGCGCACCATCACCGGGGGCTAGCCGCTCGCCGGATCCTCGGCGTCCCACAGAGCAGCCAGGCACTGCGCACCCAGGACCGCAGGGTTGTTCCCGATCTGATCGAGTGTCACGGTGCGCAGCGAGGCACACGCGGCGGCCGAGGCCCATTCGATGCCGACCTCCATCGGGTGCACCGGGTCGTCTGTGGCAGAAACCACACCCATCGGCGCCGTCAGGCCCTCGAGATCACCAATGGTCGGAGCGATAAAACCCGCCGCGTCGTCCATCGCGTCGGGTAACGAAGGCCATTGCCCCAGCCATGACCGCGTCAACTCTTCAGCCAGCCACTTCGGAGTCGAGGCCTGCATCTGCGCGGTGGTCGCCAGCAGGCCTTCACGGCGAAGCAGCTCCGCGGAGTAACGGGCCGCCAGCGCGGCTGGCGCGGCGTCGGGTGCGCCGGTCCATGCGGGCAGTGCGGCCAGCACCGCGACCACGCAGTCAGGATGCGACAGCGCCCACGATGCGGCGACGGCAGCACCGATGGACACCCCGCCGACCGCGATAGGCAATCGGGCAGCGGCACGCGCAGCACCGCTGAGGTCGTCGTGGTAGCCCTCGAGCAGACGGTGTGGCTGCGGGGGCGGAGTGACCACGACGGCGCCCACGCTTTCTAGTGCCGCCGAAAATGCCCGGTGGACAAAGTTGTCGTCAGATCCGGTGCCGGGAAGCAGCACGGTGGTGACCCCTTGCAGGTTGACTGCCATGTCACGATCGTGCACCGCTGCGGAATCGCTGCAGCGACTAGGCCACCTCAACGTGGCGTGTCCGGTCCAAGAGGTCTACCGTGGCGTCCGACAGGTGAATCCACAGTGGATTGACAAGAGTTCAGGAGCAGCCATGGCCGCGGACCAGGGGTATCTTCGGCGCCTCACCCGTCGGTTGACCGAAGACCCAGAGCAATTCGACGTGGAGAAGCTCAGCGACGGAGCCGCCCACACCGGCGCGCAGAAGGCGATTGACTGCCAGCGAGGCCAAGAGGTGACGATGGTCGGTACCCTGCGCAGCGTCGAGTGCAACGGCAAGAACTGTGCAGGTGGAGTGAAGGCCGAACTGTTCGACGGTACCGATTCGGTGATGCTTGTCTGGCTGGGGCAGCGCCGCATTCCCGGCATCGAGT
>JBMYXJ010000426.1:0-3347 GCA_049608285.1 Mycobacterium sp.
GCCGCGGTACGGTCCAGCGATCGGGTCCGAGGACAACGTAAACAGCAGCGATGGCAGCGAGCGCAAGTTCACGCTTGATGTTTTCGGCACCGATCAGAAGCCCAAGCGACGCGATCTTGCCGATCGAAATGGCCAACAGCCATACCGCGATGCCGCCCATTAGGTAGCGAGCCCCGATCCCAACCGCAAGCAGTGCGGCGCCGATCAACAAAATCGCTTGCGGCAGTGACGTATTCATCGGGTTGGCAAATATATCGCTGGCAAACAGGGCGGACACCCCAAGCGAGAACATCATACCGAGCCGGATCAGCAGCAGGCCACGATCACGTTTACCACCACGAGCGACGTTGGCGAGGCCAGCCATTCGTGCCCAGCCAGTGTCGGGGTGTCGTGTGCGGCGAAGGTACCAACCGTCCACGCTCCAGCGCCCTGCGCCCCAATACATCAGTGCGACAGCCGCCGCGGCCAGGGCGAGGTCGCGGGAAAGTCGGATCTGCCCACCGGTCGGGGTCAACATCGTGAACATCACCAGCATCATCGTTGCGACCATCGCCAAACGCGGGGTTGCGATGCCGGCGAGCAGGGCGACGGCCAACAGCACTTCCAGCACACCCTGACCGAATAAGCTTGCGCTGACGGTTGCTCCGTGGCCGGTGAGGAACTGCACGCTCCACGGCGCCATGAAACCGGTAACGGGGTCGGTGAAACCGGACACCAGCTGGTCGCGGTTATTCCCGAGCCCGAACGGTGTAGGAATGATCAGTTTGAGTCCGGCCACCAAGAACATCAGCCCCAACGCCACTCGAAGGATAAGTACGGCACCGTCCCAGGCCTTGGTTGACCGATCCTCGTTCACGAATGTTGTCATTGCGTCATGTCCTCCGATTCGTGGATAGGGATTGCCCGAGCGTGGCGCTGCGACGTGGCTGTGCGCCGCTCTGCGAAGTAGTCCTCCAGCGTTTGCCGCAGGCTTGTTCGGGCGCGATGTAGTCGCACGCGCACTACCTCGCGCGACACTCCGAGTAGTTCTGCGACCTCCTCGCGCGGCAGATCCTCGACCTCGGCCAAAACGTACACTTCACGCGCCCCGTCGGGGAGGCTGCTCACCGCTGCCTCCAGCGCAGTCCGTGCTTCCCTCCGCAACAGTTCGTCTTCGGGCAGCGGGGGCCACGACAAAACTGGGTGAATTCGACGCCCGCCGGAAGTGAACTCGACGTCGTCGGACCCCAATCCGCTCAGCGGTTCCCCACGGCGGGTCCGAAGCCGCATCAGAGCGGCATTCACCGTCACTCGGCGCAGCCAGGCGCCGAGAAGATCCGGCTGTTCGATGGTGTCGACCTTCGCCATCACCGTGAGCATCGTCTCCTGCAGCACGTCCTGAGCGTCCTGCGGTCCGCCGGTCAGACGTAGCGCGATTCTGTACATGCACGGTCCGAAGTCGGCGATCAGCCGCTGATAGCTAGCCTGATCACGGCTACGCAGGCCTGCGATTAGATCCGTCGTCATAACCCATCCGAGGTTGAGGGAGAGGGCAATTGCGCTCACCATAAGAGATGCGAGCCAACTCCCGACCGTTACATCCCCGGCTGGGAAAAATTCTCACCTACCCAAATCATGCTCCCGCCGCGAGTCGACCAGTCGGCAAAACTGCATACCTCAACTGGCACCGGCCCACATTCAGAGCTACCCCAGTGCGAATCGAGGTCGTTCACCGCCAGCGGCCCCCGCGTACGCTATTGACGCTTGCAGCCGACCGAGATCGATCTGGCTGGCCTTTACAACTTGAGCACAGGAGACCGCCAATGGCATTTACCGAACACAATCCCGGTACCAGATTTCCCGGCCGCGCCCCACACACGGTTGGCGAATCCAAAGAGGCAAGGCCGATGCTGAATCGGGCGAGAGCAGGCGCCCCGAACGTCGTCGTCTTCGGGGACATCGGCCGCGGGCAGTTCGGCGGCTACGGCTCACCAATCAACACCGCGAACGTGGATTGACGGCCACCTATGTTCAAGGGTTTTAAAGACTTTCTGTCACGCGGCAATATCGTCGATCTGGCAGTCGCGGTGGTTATCGGCACCGCGTTCACTGCACTGGTCACCAAGTTCACCCAAAGTGTCATCGAGCCTTTGATCCAACGGATCGGCGCCGGCCCTAATTCAAAGCATGGCTTTCTCCACTTCGAAATCGGAGGTGGCCAGGCCATTGACCTGAATATCCTGCTATCGGCAACGATCAACTTCGTCTTGGTGGCGGCGGTGGTGTACTTCCTGGTGGTAGTGCCCCACAAAAAGCTGCAGCAGCTCAGCGAAGGCGAGCAGGACGCCGAAAGCGAGAAAATTACCGAGGTCGCCCTGCTGACCGAGATCCGCAATATTCTGGCCGAATCCAGCGACGGCACATCGGAGAAGCATCGAGCCCCGCCGGGAGCGACGGAGGCTGAGACCACCTCGTAACGCCCTCTCGATGACGACAAGTGCCGCCGACTCCTCGTAATAACTACTTACTGCCGACACCGTGATGGACGCGGAAAAGGTTGTCAGGATCTACTTTTCGTTTGATCGCCGGTAGCCAAGCGTAGTTTGCACACCAGTACGCCTGCTGCCAGTCGGGTTCGAAGTAGTCGGATTCGGTGGAGTAGGTGCCGGCTCAGGGGTCGCATCGCCGATGATGGCGATCGCTTTGTGCATCAAGTCTGCGCCTCTTCGTCCCGCTTGGAGGTCGGGTTCGTGACCGGCGATCCCGGGGTAGGCCGCAGCCCGTCGCGAACCGATGATCACCTGCGCGGCGGCATCGAGATAAGTCGGGTTGATGCTGGTGTTCCGCTCCCGGGCCGCGGCCTTCAGCCCCGGCCAGCGCGGATACCTCTGCCAACGATGTCATTGAGGGCGGCAAGAGTGACGTCGAGGGGCACCCCGCTGACTCCTTCGATCCCAGCGCGCACGACGCCCCAGCCCATCTCGAATAGGACGGCAGCAGTGGTGTCGGAGTCAACGTCGGCGCGTACGGAGCCGTCGGCGCGCCCTTCCTCGAGAATGTCAGCGAGCAGCCCGCGGATGCGGCCGCGTTGTATGTCGGCGGCGAGCTGGGCCGGCCGGCCGCCCACCAGATGAGATTCGCCGAGCAGCGACGCCCGCAGGAGTTCGTCCTCGCCGTAGTGCTCGGCTGTGGCGCCGACCAGCGCGGTGAGGCGACGAGGGACCGTGCCCTCGGCGCGGAGGGCGGCGGTGGCCCGCTCCACGAAACGCTCGAGTGAGGCTTCGATGACTGCAAGGTAGACGGCCTCCTTGGAATCGAAGTGGAGGTAGAGGCTGCCCTTGCCGGTCCCCGCCTCCTTGGTGATGTCG
>JBMYXJ010000427.1:0-3347 GCA_049608285.1 Mycobacterium sp.
GCGGTCTGCGCCTTGCGCCTTGAAGTCGCGCAGGACGTCGAGCAAGTCGCGTTCGGTGGCTGGCATCTTGACGATGTCGAGCAGTCGTCCGTCGTCGTCGAGGAGTGCCAGTGCGCCTAACTTGCCTGGGTCGATGCCGATGGACTTCACCCCGTCACCTCGTCGAGTTTGGCCAGGGCTGCCGTCTTCGTTTCCATGTCGTGTCTCCGTGAGTGCGCGCCCGGGAGGTTCCGGCCTGCGGGGAAAGGGGGTCTCTGTGGTGTGGAGTGGGCCGGGTTTCTACGCGGGAGTCAGCCGCAACCCGGACGCGCGTTGTTTCAGTTGTCGAACCAGAAGACCATTCGCACGTTCTCGGGCTTGCCGAAGCGAAGCATGCGCGGGATGTCCCGCCACCAGAACGCCGAGCAAACGGCCGAGTGCATCACCGGCCATTCGCAGCGGGCTTGATGACGACCGAGTTGGGCCTTCAATTGCGCGTCGAATTCGCGGTGATCTGGATAGAGCTTTCGCAGGGCTTGGATCTTCTCGCGGAGAACCCCTTCGGAGACCTCAACGATGCCCGGCCCCCAGCTTCCCTGGCACCATGAGCTCGGGCGAGCCGTGTTTGGGTTGTACTTGTCGTCGAACCAGCGGGTCCGATCGAAGCGCTCGAGTTCCACGGCATTCAAGATGCCACTCTCGACGCGAACAGCGGTCCAGTCGAAAGCGAGGATCTCAGCTAGCGTGAGCCACGAGTGCGAATGCCCATCGCCGCCCCACTCGACGCCCAGGTCTCGAATTCGGGCGTCGCAGTCATCCGGAATGCCTCGCGGCTCAGCTATCGGCTTCACGCCTGCGCGGTTGCGAACCCCCGCCAGCAGTGCGAACAGCCCGTAACAACGCCCGCCCGCGATCTCCTGACCGGCAGCCAGCGAGGCCCACCCATCTTCGTCTTTCTCGGCCCAGCGCTGCACGCTTACCCATGGCGCATCCGCCGACTCGCGCGCCTCTACGAACGGGTGAATATCGCAACCCATGTCAGTCTCCAGTTACTCGATCTGCGGTCATGGCTCACCCGGTCCAGCGCCCTTGGGCACCGGGCTGGATGGGGGCGGGTCGTCAACGCAGGCAAGCCTGTGCTCCCGCCCCTGGGAACGCCGCAACGAGCGAAGCTCCCGAGAAGAACGTCATTGGTTGTCGAGAGCGTCAAGGGCGCGCGACTCTTCGGCGTCGTACTCCGGATGCACTTCGGCCGTCACAGTCGCGTCTACGTGCAGCGGCTCGTCGTTCTCGACCAGCGAGGCCGTCAGCGCAGAGAGCGCGTCGGCTGGCTTGTCGGGCAGTGCGCCGGATGCGACCTCGGCCGCGCGCTCCCACTCCTGCTCGTCGGGCATGTACGTTCCGAATGCTCCGCGCACGGCCTGGCCGACTGCGCGGTGCTTGAGCATGCGAACCGGGTGCGAGCGCCACGGGCCACCGTTTGTGCGGCACTCGACGAAGTACTCAGTCGCCACATAGGGCGGTAGATCGTTCGCCTTGCGCTTACGCGTCCAGATCGTGCAAGTAGCCGAAACGATCGTGCCGTCTGGCTTCACGTCAGCCTCGACCGTGTGGGCTAAATAGTCCGGGTGAGCCAGCATGAGCTTCACGTAGCCGTCTGCGCCGATCACCACCTGCACGCCAGCCTTCGTCGGCATGAGATAGAGATGTTTCGAGACGGGGTCGAGGCCGAGCTTGGAGGCTTGCATGAGGAGCGTCATGAAGTGGGCGTCGGTAGCCCCCTTGCAGCCGCAGGCTGACTTGATCGCTTCGTAGTACTTGGTGGGCTCGAGACCGACTGTTCCGGCAAGCTGCTCCAGCAGAGATGCGGGCTTGGCCTGTGCAAGTTCGGTAGTCATTTGAGTTCCTTCCAGCGGAGAGTCCTCACGCCGTTCTTTGCTGTCTTCCACGAGAACTGACCGAGGCCCTGAATGACGGCGTAGGTGTGCTCGCCCATCGCGAGGCGCGTCATCGACTTCGCCCCTTCGATCACGGACTCGGCTTCCTTCTTGGTCGCCATCGCCTCGACCATTCGCTGCACGACGTAGCGGTGGTCGTGTGGCAGAGAGGCGTACGTCCCCACGTCCTGTGGGAACATGCCGGTGAGGATCTTGCGCTCCCCGTCCGTGCCCTTGGGGGTCGGCGCTTCGTCGGCCTCGACGCGCTTCCAGAATCGCTCAAGCGCCGGGAACGCGCGCTCCACGAACTCCATTGCGGCTTCGTCGTATTCGAGTTTCTTGTAGACGAGTTCGTTGCCGCCGATGAGGGCAGCGATCCACCAAGTCTCCAGGCCAGTCACGAACATGCTCGCGATGCACTGCACCTGATAGATGAGCGGCACACCTTCAAACCAGGCAGTGCGCTTGTAGGCGTTGCTGTTCTTCAACTCCCCGCCAGCGCGGGCCTGTTGACCGACGTGCGCGTCCGGGGAGCAGTAAAGCCACGGGTAGTCCGGGTGTCGCACGATCGCGTTGTCGTAGGTCACGACAGGCTTCTCGATGCGCTCGGAGAATTCCGCAGCGATCATTGGTTCGAGTCGTGCGCCCCACTGGACGAACTCGGGAACCTCAGTCTCAAGCTCAGTCTTGCCCGTCTTGTCAGCCCACGTCTCGAATGCAGACCGGAATGCCCCATCCACATTCAAGATCGCGGCCCACTCGGACGCGCCAATGCCGGTGCGCCTTGCCTTGAGCCACTCCTCGCGGGAGTCGAACTGCTCGATGCGGTCTCTCCAGTCAGTCACAGCAATCCCCTCTCCTTCATCACCGCCCGCGCCTCGCGCTTCACGCGGTGGAACGGCATCGGGCCAATCATTGCGATGCCCGTTTCGACGAGACCGGCGTAGCGCTGATAGAGCTGCGCGTCAGTGCATGTCGCCTTCGGCCCCAGCGCGACGAAGCGCCGGCGGAACTCGGTGAGCGCCTCGTGCTCGCGCGCGACCTCTTCCCAATCCGCGTCGATGTCGTCGCGGTGGACGTCGGTGGGCGTGATGGCGCTCATGACTTGCCGCTCACAACGTCTGCCCAGATGCTGCAACACACGCCCAGCGTGAGGAGATCGAACGACTCAGGCGCATCGACGATCAGCCCCAGGAGGCCAGTCCCAACGCTCGCAATCGCGCACAGGCGAATGGCGATGAGCCAGATACGCCGCCTCACAGCGCACCCGCGATCTTCGCGAACAGCCCCACGAAGTAGACCGCCCCGTAGGCCGCTCCAAGCACGAGCAGCCCGGCGAGGGACCACGCGGCCATGCGGCACGCCAACAGCACCTCTTCGCGGGAGCGGAGCGGGATGCGACAGCGCTCGCCGCAACGGTGGTCACGCATC
>JBMYXJ010000428.1:0-3339 GCA_049608285.1 Mycobacterium sp.
GCTACATGCACGGCCCGGCCTACGGGGCGCAGAAGGCGGGCGTCGACAAGATGGCAGCCGACATGGCGGTGGACTTCCGCGGCACCACGGTGTCTACGGTGTCGATTTGGTTGGGGATCCTGCTGACCGACAAGCTGCGCTCGGCGTTCGAGGGGAAACCCGAGGCGCTGGCCGGGTTCGCCGAGCATGCGGAGACGCCGGAGTTCACCGGCCATCTGATCGACGCGCTGTACAACGATCCGGGGCTGGCCGACATCAGCGGCCAGACGTTGATCGGGGCAGAGTTGGGGCAGCAGTACGGCATCACCGACGAGGGTGGCCGCACGCCGCCCTCGCACCGCGAGATGCTCGGAGCCCCGCGGACACCGAGCGCCATCGTCGTGCGGTGACGAGTCGTGCGGTGACGAGTCGTGCGGTGACAGGTTGTGCGATGTTGGTCAGGGGCTGATCAGGCCCCACAGCCGGTTGGCTCCCGCCTGCAGCGTCATGTCGGTGACCCGGTCATCCCAGTACTGCACTGAACCGAATTCCGAACGCCAGGCCAACGCGGCCCGGGTGAACTGGTGTAGCTGATGTTCGTCGGTGGTTCCGATCGCACCGTGCACTTGATGGGCGTTGCGCACTACGACCGTGGTGGCATGGCCCATGCACGACCGTGCCGCTGCCACCAGGAATTCCAGATGAGGAGCGGCCCAATCGCTGACGACCGCTGCCGACAGTGCCGCCTCGGTCGCGGACCGGGCCAGCGCGGCTTCGGCGGCAATGTCGGAGACGAGGTGCGTAACGGCCTGGAACTTCGCCAGCGGTCGACCGAACTGCTCGCGCGACATCGCATGGTCGATCGACAGTTCCAGTGCTTTGTCCAGCGCGGCGCAAACCTGGATCGATCGCACGAGAGCAGACTTCATCCGCAGCTGAGCGACAAGATCCTCACCGACCGGGATACCGGTGAGGTACTCGAGATCGACGGCTACGGAGTCCCTCGGTTCGCCGATCAGGTTCGTTGCAGTCCTGATATCGCACTGGCCGAGCTCTGCATCGCCTGCCAGATACTCACCGTCTCGCTGCCACACGAACACGATCCGCTCTGCAGCGGAGGCCCACGGCACCTCTGAGGCGCGGCCGTGCTCGTCGAGCAGACACAGTGTGCGCACCGCGCCGTCCACGCTGCCTCCGGCGGACTCCAATAGCCAGCACGCCAGCAGATCATGTTCGGCTAACGGGATTCGTACCCCGTGTCGGACCGCGGCGGCCAGGAGCTCTGCGGCCTCGTGCCATCCGGCACCGCTGCCACCGAGCTGTTCGGCACCGGTGAGGCGGATCAATCCGAGCGCGTCGAGTTGCTGCCACAGGCCGCTCTCCCGGCCCGGGGCAATCGTGGCTGCGTTTTGTTGGTGGTGCTGGGCGAAAACGGAATCCATCATGTCGGCCAGTGCGGGATCGACCCTGGAACCGGTCATCGCATCCCCAATCCGCGCGCGATCACGCCGCGCAGCACCTCGTTCGTGCCACCGCGCAGCGTGAAGCCCGGACGTTGATCCACGGCCGCGCAAGCGAGGTCTGAGAAACGCTGCCCTGCAGTGTGATCACTGGTGATGTGGGCGAACTCAGCGATGTCCCCCTCGGTGGTTGTGCCCAGGAGCTTGACTACCGCGGCAGGCAGGTCGGCCGATTCGTGGCGTTCCAACGCACCGGCGACCGCAGTGGACATCTGATGCAACCCGGCGATGCGTGCCACCAGCCGTCCAAGTTCTGAAGAGCGTGGAATACGTTGCAAAGAAACACTTTCAGCGTACGCATCGAGCAAGATAAACGTCGACAGAAACCGCTCCGGGCCGCTGCGCTCGAAACTGAGTTCCGCCGTCACCTGCTGCCAGCCTTGACCGATCTGGCCGAACACCATCGTGTCGGGAACGAACGCCCCGTCGAGGATCACCTCATTGAAGTGGTGCGCACCGTTCATCGAGACGATAGGCCGGATGTCGACACCCGGCCCCCGCAGGTCGACGATGAATTGGCTGAGCCCGGCGTGGCGATCAGTGGGATCGACGGGTTCGGTACGCGCGAGCGAGATGAATGCGTGTGCGCGATGAGCGCCTGAGGTCCAGACTTTGGTGCCGGTCAGCGTCCAGCCGCCGTCCACCCGCTCAGCGCGGGTACGAACGCTGGCGAGATCGGAGCCCGAATCCGGTTCGCTCATACCGATGCCGAAAAAGCACTCGCCCCGCACGATCCTGGGCAGGAACTCCGATCTTTGGAACTCGGTGCCGTACTTGAGCAGTGCGGGCACGATCTGCCGGTCGGCGATCCAGTGGGCCGCCACGGGTGCACCTGCGGCCAGGACTTCCTCGGTGACGACGAAGCGTTCGAGGAATGAGCGGCCGTGCCCGCCATAGGCGGTGGGCACAGTCATGCCCAACCAGCCGCGTGCGGCCAGCTTGGCGGTGAAGTCCTCGTCCCAACCGCAGAGCCAGGCATCGACGGCCGGAACAAACGCCCCGGCGGCCACCTGGCTGGCGAGGAACTGCCGGACCTCGTTCCGCAGCTCTTCGGTATTGGACGGGCCGACTGCCGAACGGGGAACCACGGGTGGGAGTGCCATCAATCTCCAGTTGCCGGTGGGCCGGTTCATGTTAGGGACCAATGGTAGCCACCCACCATCCCCAATACGGACACCATCCCCAGGCTGCGCCGGCGCGCCGCAGCGCGGCCGCCTGGGGTCATCGGCCGCACTTACCGTAGGCCCATGTCAATCGAACTGCCTGCCCAGCGGCTGCGCCAGCGACTAGGTGTGAGCAAAGAAGGCGACCAAGAAGGCGCCCATGAAGCCCATACCGACATCGACGGCGAGGAGCTAGCGGACACATCGCTGTCCCGGTGGCTGCCGGAATCCGCGTCGACGAGTTCGGCTAGCTGGATTTCGACGATCAGGGCGGACCCTGGCCGTGCCGGCGTAGTTGCGCTGGGCGTCGTCGGCGGGGCGGCTGTTCTGGTGACGGTACTGAGTATGATCTGGGATCGGCCGGCAGCGGTGGTCTCGGCCAAACTTCCTCCAGTGGAGGTGGTTTCGCCGTCTTCTTCGGCAGCAGACTCGCCGGTCGAGGGCCCGCTGCCGCCCCTAGTTGTCAGCGTGATCGGCCTTGTCAACACCCCTGGCCTGGTGACGCTCCCTTCAGGGGCTCGGGTCGCAGATGCGCTGGACACCGCCGGTGGTGCGCTCGATAGCGCCGATGTGGCAGGCCTGAACATGGCCCGACGTCTCGCGGACGGTGAACAGATCGTGGTCGGCGTCGGTGCGCCGCCTGGTCGGCCAGTGGAGATGGGCAGCTCGATCGTATC
>JBMYXJ010000429.1:0-3332 GCA_049608285.1 Mycobacterium sp.
GCTACCTGTCCTATTGCCGTGTGGGTTCGAGGCTGCTGAGTCACTCTCGATCCTCAGAAACACTCTTCCACCGCGGTGATGTCCGGGCTACCGGTGATCCGCAACGCTCGGCCGAACGCCCGCCGACGAATCGCCATTTGGAGACACCCGGGATCGCGGTGCAGCCAAGCACCCCGCCCCGGGAGCGTTCCCGCTACGTCGACGGTCAGGACACTGGAGCCATTCCCAGTCCCGTCCGCACTGCCGACAGCGACAACCCGAAGCAATTCAACGGCCAACTCTCGATGTCGACATCCGATGCAGGTCCGCACTGGTCCACCCGAAGGTTCGATCGTGTTTCTCTGCGTCCGAGCCGATGTCTCACGCTGGATCACAGGCAAGTCTACCGCCACGGCAGTACGGAATAGAAAATCGGTATGACGGTGGCCGCGTCAGCGGTCCCCGACCGCACCGTGAGCGGTGTCCGATCTGGGCTCCGACCGGCTATCGGGGTTGTCGGCGACAGCGTCGTCGCTGCGGATGTCGATACGCCAGCCGGTCAGCCTGGCAGCGAGGCGGGCGTTCTGCCCTTCCTTGCCGATTGCCAGCGACAGCTGGAAGTCCGGCACGACCGCACGGGCGGCCCGCGACCCTTCGTCGATAACCGACACCGATACCACCTTGGCGGGTGACAGCGCGTTGGCCAGAAATCGAGCAGGATCCTCGTCGTAGTCGATGATGTCGATCTTCTCGCCGGACAATTCGCTCATCACGTTGCGAACCCGCTGCCCCATCGGGCCGATGCAGGCACCTTTGGCGTTGAGCCCCGGCATGTGGGACGTCACCGCGATCTTGGAACGATGCCCCGCCTCACGGGCCACCGCGACGATGTCGACCGATCCGTCGGCGATCTCGGGGACCTCCAGTGAGAACAGTTTTCGCACCAGATTGGGGTGAGTACGCGACAACGTGATGAGTGGCTCTCGCGCACCGCGAGATACCCCGACGACGTAGCAACGCAACCGGTCGCCATGCTCGTACCGTTCACCAGGTACCTGCTCCGCGGCGGGGATCATGCCCTCAGATCCGTTGGTCTCGCCGCCCATCCGAACCACCACGACACCGCGAGCGTTGGCGCGTGCGTCCCGCTGGATGACACCGGCGACGATGTCGCCCTCGCGGGCAGAGAACTCGCCATAGTTCTTCTCGTTCTCGGCATCACGAAGCCGTTGCAGGATGACCTGACGGGCGGTAGTGGCCGCTATCCGACCGAAGCCCTCAGGCGTGTCGTCCCACTCGTGCAGCACGTTGCCGTCGGCATCCGTTTCGCGGGCTATTACCTTGACGATGCCGGTCTTGCGATCGATGTCGATGCGTGCGTCAGCCTCGTGGCCCTCAGTGTGTTTATAGGCTGTCAGCAATGCCGATTTGATGGTCTCCACCACCACGTCGACCGTGATTCCCTTGTCTGCCTCGATCGCGTGCAGGGCTGCCATGTCGATATTCACGCTCAGGCCTCCTTCCCGGATTGGCCGGACAATTCCAGCTCATGCGGATCTGGCGGTGAAAACTCCACCTGAACAACAGCTTTGGCAATTTTTTCGAGCTTGATATCGCGGACCGAGAGCCCGCCGCGGGCACCCTCGCGAACTACCAGCCCGACCAGTCCCCCCTGCGTCTGACCTAACCGCCCGGTGAGCGTCGACCCATCCGACAGCGTCATCTCCACCCTGCGTCCACTGGCCCGGCGAAAGTGCTTCTCGGTCTTCAGCGGGCGGTCCACTCCCGGCGAGGTCACTTCGAGGACATAAGCCGTGGTGTCAAGACCGTCGAGCAGCTCCGAGGCCATCCGGGACAGCTGAGCGATCGAATTCAGGTCCAACCCGACGTCGCCGTCGGCGACCACCGTGATCCGGGGCGGCTGGGCGGCCGAGTCGATCAGGACATCCTCAACCTCGTATCCGGCCCGCGCGAACTCTCCGTCGAGCAGTTGAGTCACCTGCCGTTGTGACGGTAACCCCGTAGACCGCTCCGCCACGACGAGCTCCTCATCTTGAGTTGTCCGGACGCGGTTCACACGAGGATTCATGTGAAAACGCCCCATGGACCCGCGCCCCCAGGATACGCCAGCGTTGACAGGCCAAATTGCGAAAGTCGGCCATCGCAGCCAGGCCGCCACCGAACTCGGTCGCCGCTGCGGAGTCCGCGCAATGGCAAGATGTTGCTCGTGCAGAGCCGCCCGACCACCGTCAGCCGCCGACGCGTGCTCTCCGGGGCCGCTGCGCTGGTGATTCTCGGAGCAACAGCGGCGACATCAGCGGCCTGCGGCACGCCCCCATCACCACCAGCGGATCTCGACGACCTGACCAACGCACTCGACCGCGCCCGGTCCGACAGCGAGCTGGCCACCGGGGCTGCCGATGCCGATGAATCTGCCGCGAACGCACTGACCGAGGTCGCCGCCGAGCGCACGGCGCATGCCCGGGCGCTCGCCGAGGAGATCGTGCGGATGACCGGCAAAGCGGCACCGACAACCACGACGGTGTCATCGGCACCCTCAGCGGCACCCCAGCCGACGCCCACGGTCGGGGACGTGATCGGTGCGCTGCGCGCATCGGCCGACAGCGCCGCGCAGGCCGCTGCGGAGCTGTCGGGCTATCGCGCGGGGCTGCTCGGCTCCATTGCCGCGGCGTGCACGGTCTCCTACAGCGTGGCTTTGGCTCCGTCGGAAGGAACTTCGTGACTTCCCCCGAACCCGCCCAGCCGACCCGCCCGAGTGACGCCGCCGACGGCGCGTTGTTCGATGCCATCGCCGCCGAGCACGCCACCATCTACGGGTACGGCATCGTGTCGGCCCACTCGCTTCCCGAAATCAACTACCTCGTCGCCGAAGCCATGGCCCAGCACCGGGAGCGCCGGGAGGCGGCGATCGCAACACTCGACGAGGCGGGGGTCACAGCCCCGCTCCCCGAGGTCGGGTATTCGCTGCCGTTCGAGGTCGATAACGCCACTGATGCGGCCAACCTCGCGGTGACGATGGAGCAAGACTCGGCCATCGCATGGCGGGCCGTCGTCGAGCAGGCGACCGATCAGCGCATGCGAGCGTTCGCAGTTACCGCGCTGACCGATAGTGCCGTCATGGCCGCACGCTGGCGCCGCGTCCGCGGCGATACCGCGATCACCGTCGCGTTCCCCGGAGGTTCCGAATAGGTTCCCCGGCGGTTCCGGATAGGTTCGCCGGCGGTTCCGAAAACCTCCAGACAAGCGGTGCGCTACCCGATCGCCGCGGCGATAGCCGTGCTTATGTCGCTGGCCGCGTTTCCGATGGGAACTTCGCGCTTCTCGCCGCTGAA
>JBMYXJ010000430.1:0-3326 GCA_049608285.1 Mycobacterium sp.
CTCAGCGATTGTGCCTTACGAAGATGAGTGAACTCCGAGCGGTTGCTCATCACCGCGACCGTCTCGCGGGCCGTCCGTGCCGCTTCGAGGTCGACGTCGCAGACCAGCAACTGCGGGTCGGCGCCCGCCGCGGCGCGTACTTCACCGAGCGCGGAGGCCATGAGGCTGCCGCCCACCCCGGTGGGCCCGAGCTTGGCGATCTCGTCACCGGGATAGGCCGACCGCGGCGACCACCGCTGTGGTGTCGATCGCGCGGGCGCGCGCGAGCAGCGTCCACTGGTCCAGCTTGCCCGGCCCGGTGCCCCAGGACGCGTGCACGGTGATGAGCTCGGCGCCGCGCTCGGCCAGTTCGACATAGAGCTCGGGGAAGCGGATGTCGTAGCACAGGGTCATACCGACAGCGACAGGTCCCGAGTCGCCGTCGACCTCGATGATGACCGGCTCGTGTCCCGGTTTCACCGTTCTGGATTCTGCGAACCCGAATGCGTCGTAGAGGTAGATCTTGTCGTAGCGGGCTTCCACCCCGGGGCCCGTCGCCAGCAGAGTGTTGGTGACGCGACCGTCATCCGCGGGGACGAACATGCCCGCAACCACGACGATGCCGGCGCGTTGCGCGATGGCGCGCACGCCGGAAGCCCACGGCCCGTCCAGGGGTTGAGCGACGGGGCCGAGTGGAACCCCGAGTCGGCACATAGTTCCTTCAGGGAAGAGCACCAGCGATGCGCCCGCCTCAGCGGCCCGCAACGTGTATTCCTCGACCTGGTCAAGATTGGCGGTGGGGTCAGTCCCGCTTCGGATCTGGGCCAGCGCCACACGCAGGTCGGTGCCCATTCGTCCCTCCTACGCCAGAGTGCTGCTGTTTGGCAAGCCTGGAGCCGGCGTGGGCGGGTGGACCTCGCCGGTTCCCCAGAGACTCATTGACTGACCGTTGTCACTTCGCGAACCAGCGCATACAGCCGCCAACGGCCCGACACACCTTTGAGTTGGTGTTCACCACGATCGGTGAAAGTGCGGTGCGATCCTGTGACGATCTCGCGCACGGTGGATGAGACCAGCACCTCCCCAGGCCCTGCGCGAGACGCGACACGTGCACCGATGTGCACGGCTATCCCGGCGATGTCGCTGCCACGCACCTCGACCTCGCCCGCGTGCATACCCACGCGCACCTCTACGTCGATGGCGCGAACCGCATCGGCGATCGCCTCCGCGCACTCGATGGCAATACTGGGACTGGCGAACGTCACCACGAACCCGTCACCGGCCGTGTTCACTTCGCGGCCCCCGAATCGTGCAAGTTCCCGACGGACGATCTGGTCGTGCTTGTCGAGCAGATCATGCCAACGCTCATCGCCGAGGGCAGCGGCGCGCTCGGTCGAACCCACGATGTCGGTGAACACGATGGTGGTCAGCACACGTGCAGTTTCGAATCCCCTGCGGACGCCGGTGATGAACTCCTCGATCTCATCGAGCATCGGTGCGGTGTCCCCGACCCAGTACAACGCGTCCGCTCCGGGCAACTCCACGTAGCGTGACCCCGCGATGTGCTCAGCGAGATACCGGCCGTGCCCGACCGGTACGAACTCTGAGTTGTCACGGCTGATCAGCAGCGTCGGGGCCGTAATCTGCTCGAGGGTGTCGCGTACGTCGATATCGGCCAATACTTTGTGAAGCACTCGAGCCATGCTTGGTGATGCCGCCCTGTTGCCCGCCAAATCCCACCACCTGCGGAACCCCTTGTCGTCCGCTACTGACGGCGCGACCACCTTGAGGGCATCAAAGCCCTTCTCAACAGCGTCCGGGTCTAGTCCCACCGTCGAGAACCGATGGGCGGCTCGTGCCCGGCTGCCGGCCGGGTAGTCCGGTGCCCACATTGTGCGCGCGGCACCGTTGATAATGACGAGACCGCGCACCCGATCCGGGTGCTCGGCTGCAAGCACGAAGGCGCTCGCTGCGAAGTAGGACGAAGCCAAGATCGTCGCCTCTTCGGACCCGACAGCGTTGAGAACCGACAAGGCGTCCTGGGCCCAGTGTTTGGGCCCCAGAGCATCCAATGGGGCGCGTGAGGAGGAACCTTCTCCGCGTTGATCGAACCTGATCAGCCGGCTGAAGGAGGCAAGGCGCCGATGGAAGCGAAACATTGATGGGTCGTCGTCGACCGAGTCCACCGGTATGGATGGACCCGAAACCACCAACAAGTCAGTTGGGCCATCTCCGACTACCTGGTAGGCGATGTCGGTGTCGCCGCAGCTGGCGAACTGCGTCCGCGGAGCCTGCACTCCAAGAGGCTACGTCAGTTCGTCGGGGCTAGTTCATCCGGTGCCACGTCTACTACGGCCCCCAGGCCGGCCGGGTCAGTGAGGCTGACTTGTTGCCGAGCTTGCCGGTGCGGACCTGCGCGGCCAGGCTGTCGAGGATCACCCGCGAACTCATCAGGGCAGTCTGCTCGGCCCAATCGTAGGGCGGCGAGCACTCCACGACCTCGATGCCGGCCAGGCCGGGCTCGGAGACCATTTTGACGAGGTTGAGTGCCTCGCGCGGAAGCAGGCCGCCGGGCTCCGGCCAGCCGGTCCCGGGCACGAAGCCGGCGTCGATGACGTCGATGTCGAACGACAGATACACGGCCTTTGCGCCTTTCCAGGCGATCTCGAGCGCCGTCTCAGCGATCTTTTCGATGCCGACCCGTTCGACGTCGCCCACGGTGATCACCGTCGACTTGCGTTCCCGGCCCACTTTCACACCCTCGCGCGGGCTCTGCCAGCCGCCGATGCCGATCTGGACCAGATTGGTGGCGGGCGCGTTCTTGATGTTGGTGGCGTGGAACCACGGGGTGGTATGCATCCGCTCGTCGAGATCGGTTTCCTGGGTGTCGACGTGGCGGTCGAAGTGGATGATGCCGATGTTCCCGTCCATGTACGGGGCCAACCCGCGGATGGTCGGAAAGCCGATGGAGTGGTCTCCACCAAGCACGATCGGCATGACGCCCTTCTGCGCGACGTGCGCCATCGCCTGGCTGATTTGATCGAAGGACTTCTCCAGGTTGCCCGGGATGGTGAACACGTCACCGATGTCGACCATGTTGAGCTGCTCGCGCAGGTCGACACCTGATTCGTAGTTGTACGTGCCGAACAGGTTCGTCGAGCGCCGGATGCCCTGCGGGCCGAAACGAGTCCCGGGTCGGTAGGTGGCTCCTGCGTCGAGCGGTACACCGAAGATGGCCACCTCGGCGTCGTCGACCTGGTTGACATCCTCGATGAACGGGCACTTCAGGAACGTGCCGCGCTCGCCGGCGAAGTGCGGCTTCTCCCCGCGGACGAAGGTCGAGATGG
>JBMYXJ010000431.1:0-3306 GCA_049608285.1 Mycobacterium sp.
AGTACGTGTTCCGCTGCCGGTTGCCGTTCTGCGACGTCACCGTTGGGCTCGTTCACGCTGGCGGCGAGGTTCTGCTCATCGACACGGGCACGACCCTGCCCGAGGCCCGGGCGATCGCCGAGGACGTCGTGGCACTGACCGGCCGCGAGGTTGGTGATGTTCTGTTGACGCACAACCACTTTGACCACATTCTGGGCCATTCGGTGTTCGCGGGTGCACGGACGTACTGCTCACCTGAGGTTGTCGCAACGATGGCGACCCACGTTGAGCACTTACGTGCTGACGCGGTGGCCCATGGTGCCGACGCCGGCGCGGTGGACCGCGCGGTCGCGGCGCTGGCAGCTCCGGCCAGTTCGATTTCCGCGGCCGTGATCGCATTTGGTGACGTCGAGGTGGCGATCAGCCATCCTGGTCGTGGGCACACCGACCACGATCTCATTGCCGTCGTCACCGGCGAAGACCCCACAGTGGTCTTCTGCGGCGATCTCGTCGAGGAATCCGGCGACCCGTGTGTCGACGAGCAGTCCGATCTTCCGGCTTGGCCCGCGACACTCGACCGAGTTCTTGCCGCTGGCGGGGATCAAGCGGTCTACGTTCCCGGCCATGGGGCGTTGGTCGACGCCAGTTTCGTGCGTCGACAGGCCGAGTGGCTTGCCGGCCTCGCGACCTGACTGACCTCACCGTCACTGCCGGGCGAGGCGCACAGAGTGCATCCTGTGGTGGGGGATAGCGTGGTATCTATGGCCAAGGGAATCTATAGCTCGCCCATAGTGGGTGTCGTCAACGCAGGTGCGGTGCGCTTGATCAACGTGCCGGTGCTCGGTCAACTGCTGCACCGCAGCATGGTGGTGATTCGCTACACGGGAAGGCGCTCGGGTCGGTCGTTCGAGATTCCAGTCAATTACCGCCGGTCAGGCCAGGAGGTGGTGATCCGGGTGCTGGCACCGGATTCTAAGAATTGGTGGCGCAACTTCACCGGTGACGGCGGTGTGATCACGTTAACTGACTTCGGTGGCACTGACCGCGCCGGTCATGCGGTGGCTCGTCGTGACGAGCGTGGGCGGGTGAAGGTAACGGTGTGCCTTGACTAGCCGACCAACGTACATGGGCGTTGGCTCCCTGAAGGCGTCGAGCGCGAGTCGGGGCGCTCCCGCGCGATGCGTCTTCACTATGCGGCGGGATTGCGCGGTTAGTCTGGCGCTCTAGACGAGGGGAGTTGCCATGGTCCAGATCGAGTGCTTGTGGGAGTGCAACGATGGCCTTGGCGAAACGCCGATATGGGTTGCCGAGGAGTCGTCGCTCTACTGGGCTGACCACGTCGGCCCGTCGATCGACCTCGATGGCCCGCGGAAGCCCGCGATTCGTCGGCTGGACTTTGTGACCGGCGAACCCACCGTGTGGCCGATGCCGGAACAGGTTGGTTCGTTCGCGTTCCGCAAACAGGGCGGCTTGATCGGCGGTTCAAATTCCGGATTCTGCGCGATCGACTTGGAGAGCGAGCGCTTCGAGCGCATTTTCGACCCAGAACCGGATAAGCCATTCAGTCGGCTCAACGACGGCAAGACCGACCGCCGCGGACGGTACTGGTGCGGCAGCATGGACGGCAAGCTGACCGACAAGTCCTCCAGCCTCTATCGCTTCGACGCTGACCACTCTTGCCAAAGGGTTGCCGAGGACTTCACGTTCATTTGCAGCAACGGCATTGCTTTCGATCCGCAAGACACCCGAATGTATTTTGGCGACACCAAGGGCGGCATGGTGTACGTGTTCGACTTCGACATCGAAGAGGGCCGCATCGAGAATCGCCGGCCCTTTTTCTCCATCGCGGACTACGCTCCCGCGCCTGCGATCATCGACGGGGCCACGGTCGACGCCGAAGGCTTTTATTGGTTTGCACTCAATCTCGGCGGCAGGATCGTTCGCCTCACCCCCGACGGCCGGGTGGACCGAGAGGTCCAGATGCCGATCCGCTCGCCTACCTGCGTGACGTTCGGTGGAGAGAACTACGAAACTCTTTTCGTCACTTCGCAACAGGCATTTGTGACCCCCGAGGAATTGCATCGACACCCCCAACCCGGCAGCGTGTTCGCAGTGCACGGCTTAGGGGTGAAAGGCTTGCCCGAGCCGAGGTTCGCTGGTTGAGATTGGTGACTCTGGACCTCTAGCGCCCTTCACGTCAGGTGGCGATCCCGCCAGCGTTGGAATCGATTCCTCGGCCCGTGGATCGCGCCCATCACCGCACTCATGGGCCATGCCACCGACGCCGGGCGATCGGCGGGCTCGGCGCCCGGGACTGCGGGGCCGTCGCCTTCCCACCAAGTTGGCTCCAATAGTGCCGAGGTCAGTGGAATCGCCGGGTCGACGCTGTTGTACCCCCAGTCGCGGGCGCGGTCGATGCTGGCCTCCGAAGGCGCCAGATTCACCGCCGACAGGGTCGGCTCGAACCGGACAAGGTGGTCGGCGTACGGCGCATGGCGCACCATTTGCAGCTGGATCGCCTGGGTGATGGGGGCCAGCCACAGGTGTCGCGGATCCCAGTGCGGGTGGAAGCAATCGAACGCGAGGTAGCAGGCGTTGCGGGTGCCGAGTTTTCCTTCGCGGACCCGCTTCCACGCTAGTTCGACCGGGACATTGCTGGCCGTACCGCCGTCGACGACCGCTGCGATGTCATGCTGTTCCAGCAGGGCGTCGAGGATCGGGAGCATGCGGGCGTCGCTGGTCTCGTGGTGCAGGACGCCCGGGATCGCCGAGGAGAACGACACCGCATCGACGACGTTGAACTGGCGGGTGAGGTCGTCGTCGCCGATGACCACCGGCTTGGTGACGCGCGAATCGATGAACGCCGCGACCTGCCATAACCGGGCCGCGACCTGCGGGCCGATTCTGATCGGGCGGTGCGGGATCGACCGTAACTGCAGGGCTGCCAGTTCGGGCCGGCGGTACCTGGAAGGGAGGGCCGCGAACGACTGTCTACGCACACCGGCAATCACAACGTCGAACGGGATCGCTAGGTCCGACATGTGCATTCGCTCCCCGTCCTCACGGCTGAACATGGCGTGGGCGAATTGGTCGAAGCGTAGTGAGAACATGCCCGTCAGCCCATGGCGGCGGCGTAGCCGCTCGGACCCGAGAATGGCGCGGTATGACACGGTTTTCGCCCAGGCGACGTATTCATCGATCGGCACCGGAAGAACACGGCTGACGATGGTGCCCATGATCGCTCCGAACGATGAGCCGATCATGTAGTCGGGCACATGACCAGACTCCAGCAGTCGCTGCATGCCGCCGAGGAAGACGAAACCCGCG
>JBMYXJ010000432.1:0-3293 GCA_049608285.1 Mycobacterium sp.
CACGGCGAGTTCATCATGGCCGGCTGCTACACCGCCTACGTGGTGCAACAGATCGTGTCGAACGCCGGTGTCTCGCTGCTCGTTTCGCTACTCGTGGGCTTCCTCATCGGCGGCGCGATGGGAGCGCTGCTGGAGGTCACGCTGATCCAGCGGATGTACACCAGGCCATTGGATACCTTGCTGGTGACCTTCGGCGTCGGCTTGGTCCTGCAGCAGGTAGCGCGCGACATCTTTGGCGCGCCCGCAGTCAACGTCATCGCCCCCGAGTGGCTGTCCGGGGGCGTTGACATCCTCGGCGCCGTCGTGCCCAAGACCCGTATTTTCATCCTGGTGCTCGCCGTCGTGTGCGTCGCCGTGCTGGCCACCGTACTCAAGGCCAGCCCCATGGGGCGGCGGATACGGGCGGTGGTACAGAACCGCGATCTCGCTGAGACCAGCGGAATCTCGTCGCGCAAGACCGACATCACGACGTTCTTCATCGGATCCGGCCTTGCCTCCGTGGCCGGCGTGGCATTGACGTTGATCGGCTCCACGAGTCCGACGATTGGGCAGAGCTACCTCATCGACGCGTTCCTGGTCGTCGTCGTCGGTGGCCTCGGTCAGATCAAGGGCACCGTGATCGCCGCCTTCTCCCTGGGCTTCCTGAACTCGTTCATCGAATTCAACACGACCGCATCGCTAGCCAAGGTGATCGTCTTCGTGATCATCGTGATCTTCCTGCAGGTGCGACCCCAAGGCCTATTCACCGTTCGATCACGGAGCCTCGTGTGAGGACGTCGACACAGACAACAAAACGAGCGCGCAGTGCGTTCGGCCGCTGGCAGACGTGGGCCGGTTTCGGCGTGGCGGCGGTAATACTCTTCGGGCTGGCGCCCATTGCGCTCTCAGACTTCCGGCTCAGCCTCCTGGCGAAGTTCCTGTGCTTCGCCATCGTTGCCGTCGGAATCGGATTGGCTTGGGGCCGTGGCGGGATGCTCGTCCTGGGCCAAGGCGTGTTCTTCGGCCTCGGCGGCTACCTGATGGGCATGCATCTGAAGATCGCCGACGCCCAGATATTCGGCAACGACGTGCCTGATTTCATGCAGATCCAAGGGATGCGCGAACTCCCGGCCTACTGGGCGCCGTTCGCCTCCCCCGCGTTCACCCTTCTTGCCATAGTGCTCCTGCCGACCGCCATCGCCGCAGCGTTGGGTTTCGGCGTATTCAAACGCCGCGTCAAAGGGGCATACTTCGCGATCCTTTCGCAGGCACTGGCCGCGGCGCTGGCCATCTTGCTGGTCGGACAAACCACACTGGGGGGCAGCAACGGGCTCAACAGATTCCGCACCTTTTTCGGGTTCACTCTCAGCGATCCGGCGAACCGACAGATGCTCTATTTCATCGCCGCCGCCACCCTGTTGGTCGTGGTGGCGGTGGTCCGCCAGCTGATGCAGAGCCGCTACGGGGAACTCTTGGTGGCAGTACGTGACGGTGAAGAGCGGGTGCGCTTTCTGGGCTACGACCCAGCGAACGTCAAAGTGGCGGCCTACGCCGTAGCCGCCCTGTTCGCCAGCATCGCCGGGGCCTTGTTCGCCCCCATCGTCGGCTTCATTGCACCGTCACAAGTCGGGATCCTGCCCTCCATCGCCTTTCTGATCGGCGTGGCGATCGGCGGGCGCACAACGTTACTCGGCCCAGTACTCGGTGCGATCGGAGTGGCGTGGGCACAAACGCTTTTCTCGGAACGCTTTCCCTCGGAGTGGACCTACGCCCAGGGCCTGCTGTTCATCGTCGTCGTTGGCTTCTTCCCGGCCGGGTTCGCGGGACTCAGTGTGCTGTTCATCAGAATCCGGCGCCGCCGCAATGCAGAGTCTGACGAGACTCCCGACGCCGATCCACAATCGGAGACTGAAAATGTGGAGGTCCCACGATGACTGAGGCAGAACCACACCCCAAAGCCGGCGGCAACGTCGGAATGGGCACGCAGTACCTCGAAGTCCGCGACCTGACGGTCGACTTCGACGGCTTCAAGGCCGTCAGCGGCCTTGACCTCACCTTGTTCCAGGGGGACCTGCGATTCCTCATCGGCCCCAACGGTGCTGGCAAGACGACCGTGATCGACGCGATCACCGGCCTGGTGACGGCGACCGGATCGGTCAACAAGTCCGGCGTGGAACTGCTAGGCAAGAAGGTGCACAAAATCGCCCGCAGCGGCGTGGGCAGAACATTCCAGACCGCCAGCGTCTTCGAGCAGCTGACGGTATTGCAGAACCTCGACATCGCCGCCGGGGCGGGCCGTTCGGCCTGGACGCTCCTGCGGCGACGGTCCGGCGTACTGCCCTCCATCGAAGAAGCGTTGGAGACTACCGGCTTGACCGCTCTGGCTAACAAGCCCGCGGGCATGCTGGCGCACGGCCAGAAGCAATGGCTGGAAATCGGCATGCTGCTGGTGCAGAACGCTGATGTGCTGCTGCTCGACGAACCCGTCGCCGGAATGAGCGCCGAAGAACGGGAAGAAACCGGGAACCTGTTGTGCCGCATCGGCGGTGAGCGAACGGTCGTCGTCGTCGAACACGACATGGATTTTATGCGCTCCTTCGCGACATCGGTGACTGTGATGGCCCGAGGAAAGGTGATCGCGGAGGGATCGGTGGCCAAAGTCCAGGACGACCCCAAAGTCCAGGAAGTCTATCTGGGCACCGCGGCAGCTGGCTCTTCAGATTTCTCGGAACGCGAATCCGCCGGACAGCCCGAGGAGAGCTCATAGTGCTTCAACTTGTCGACGTGCACACCGGCTACGGTCGCTCCGAAGTCGTTCACGGAGTGAGCATCGAGGTACCTTCGGCTGGAGTAGCAGCAGTAATGGGCCACAACGGTGCGGGCAAAACCACACTGTTGCGGGCAGCAGTCGGACTGCTGAAATGCACTGCCGGCACAGTGATTTTCAACGGTGAGGATGTCACCAAGCTGCGGCCGAGCGCGCGGGTGCTCCGCGGTCTGGCCTATGTGCCCCAAGGCCAGCAGTCTTTTGGCCAGCTAACCACCGCTGAGAATCTTCAGGTCGTCGCTGACGGCAGGAAGAACGGCAAGCAGCTGATCGATGAGCAACTCGACCTGTTCCCGGCGCTCAAGGAATTGCTGACCCGGCGGGCGGGTCTGCTGTCAGGGGGACAGCGGCAACAGCTAGCGATAGCCCGTGCACTGATCACCAGCCCAACGTGTCTGATTCTCGACGAGCCCACCGAGGGAATTCAGCCATCGGTGGTCGCCGAGATCGAAGAAGCGATCACCGAGCTGACACAGCGTGGTGATCT
>JBMYXJ010000433.1:0-3293 GCA_049608285.1 Mycobacterium sp.
ACCAAGCGCCGCAGCAGCAACCGCCGGGGCAGCAACCGCCGGGGCACGGATATCCCACCCCGCCACCGCGGCCGGGCTGGCAAGGTGGGCCGCCGCTTTCCCCAGCGCCGGACTATCGGGGCTATCCCACGGCTGCGCCCCATCCGCATCCAGGGCACCCCGTCCCCGGGGGTGGGGCGGCTGTACCGGCCCCAAAGGAAGGGCCGGGCCAGGACAGCGGCAGCGACAGTGGCAGCCACAAAAGGCCAGGCTGATCGGCCTCCGAATCACAGTTGATCCCTGGCTTGTTCCTGAACGGAGACTTAGATGACGCGGTCGCAGAGCAACTCGGCCGCGTTCGTCAACCCCGGTTTCGACGATGCTCGTGCCGAAGCCGCGGTCCGGGAGCTGCTGATCGCGGTTGGTGAAGATCCGAATCGACAGGGCTTGATCGAGACGCCAGCGCGAGTGGCGCGTGCGTACCGGGAGATGTTCGCCGGCCTGCACACCGATCCCGACGAGGTTCTGGGCACTACCTTCGATGAACAACACGACGAAATGGTGCTCGTCAAAGACATTCCGGTGTACTCGACATGTGAGCATCATCTAGTGGCATTCCACGGCGTCGCACATGTCGGTTACATCCCGGGGGTGGATGGCCGGGTGACGGGGCTCTCGAAGCTAGCTCGGGTCGTCGACCTCTACGCGAAGCGACCCCAGGTGCAGGAGAGGCTGACTACCCAGATTGCTGACGCGCTGATGCGCAAGCTTGACCCGCGCGGCACCATCGCGGTGATTGAGGCCGAACATCTCTGCATGGCAATGCGTGGAATCCGCAAGCCTGGTGCCATCACGACGACCTCGGCGGTGCGAGGACAGTTCAAGACCGACAAGGCATCTCGTGCCGAGGCTCTGGAACTGATCCTACGAAAGTGAGCGTCAAAGTGATCGGGGTCGTCAACGTCACCGATGATTCGTTCTCCGATGGAGGTCTGTTTCTCGACCGAGACCGCGCGGTGGAGCATGGTGTCGAACTGGTTGCCCAGGGTGCCGCAATCGTTGACGTCGGAGGTGAGTCGACTCGTCCGGGCTCCAGCAGGGTAGACATTGACGTTGAGATCTCCCGAGTGCTCCCAGTTATTAAACAGCTTGCCCAGCAGGGGATCACTGTCAGTGTCGACACTATGCGCGCCGGCGTCGCGCACATAGCACTGGAGAACGGCGCGGCGATCGTCAACGACGTTTCCGGGGGTAGAGCGGACCCCGACATGGCCAGGGTGGTCGCTGAATCTGGAGCGCCATGGGTGCTCATGCATTGGCGGTCGGTGGGCGGCGACCGCCCGCACGATGTGCCCTTCTATGGCGACGTGGTTGTCGACGTACGCGACGAACTGATGGCCGCTGCGGATGCTGCGGTGGGCGCGGGGGTGGATCCGGCCAAGCTGATCATCGATCCGGGCATCGGATTTGCTAAGGATGCACAACATAACTGGGCGCTGCTTCATGCGCTCCCCGAGTTCGTCCAGACCGGTATCCCGGTTCTTGTTGGTGCGTCGCGCAAGCGGTTCCTGGGTGCATTGCTGGCTGGACCCGACGGTGAGCCCAGACGGCCGAGCGGTCGGGAAACGGCCACCGCGGTTATCTCTGCGCTGGCTGGGTGGCATCGGGTGTGGGGTGTCCGGGTTCATGACGTGCGTGCATCGGTCGACGCACTCGCCGTGGTCACGGCATGGCAAGGAGCCGGGCGGCAGGATGAAGCCGGGGTTGAACCTAGGGGAATTAATGACTGACCGAATTGAATTGCGAGGATTGGTAGTTCGCGGCAATCACGGTGTCTTCGACCATGAGCGCCGCGATGGGCAAGATTTCGTTGTGGACATCACCGTATGGATCGACCTGAATGCTGCCGCTGCCAGTGATGACCTTTCCGATACCGTCGACTACGGCGTGCTGGCGCAGCGCGCCACGGACATCGTCGCCGGACCCCCGCGGCAGCTGATCGAGTCAGTGGGGGGCGCGATCGCCGACGACGTCATGGGTGACGAGCGCGTTGATACCGTCGAAGTCGTGGTCCACAAGCCCAGTGCTCCGATCCCGTCGAAGTTCGCCGATGTCGCAGTCGTGGTTCGACGCTCGCGCCGCGGCCGCCGGGACGCAAGCGGATGAGTATCCGATGACATCAGTGGTGTTGTCCATCGGCTCGAATGTCGGCGACCGGATGATGTGGCTGCAATCGGTGGTGGACGGACTCGACGGTGTCGTGGCGGTGTCGCCGGTGTATGAGACCGATGCGTGGGGCGGGGTGGAACAATCCCCTTTCCTCAACGCTGTTGTCGTCGCCGATGATCCAGCACTGGACGCGCATGGTTGGCTGCGTCGCGCGCATGAGCTCGAGGACGCCGCTCAGCGGACTCGTGACCAACGCTGGGGCCCAAGGACATTGGATGTTGACATCGTCACCTGTCGGGAAGCCGACGGTGAGGTGAGGGTGCACGACGCGGCTCTGGTCTTGCCTCACCCGTGGGCGCACGTGCGTGCATTCGTACTGGTGCCGTGGCTTGCGGTCGAATCGAGTGCCACTGTGACGGTCGAAGGCCGGGTGGTTTCGGTTGCCCAACTCCTCGATGCCCTCGATCCGGCCGAACGCGCTGGGGTCCGAATGACCGAGTTGGCGCTGCGGATGCCGAACGAGCTGGTGGGTTGATGGGACCGACCCGGGGGCGAGATCTGGTTGCTGCTGTGTTCGTGAGCTCGGTGGCCGGCTATCTGCTGGTGGGGGCCGCTTATCGATGGTTCCCGCCCATTACGGGGTGGACGGGGATCTCGCTGCTGGGGGTGGCTATCGCGCTAACGGGATGGGGCTTCTACGTGCGTGCCAGGATCCGCGATGGTCAGATCGGTGTGGGGCCGGGTCAGCTGCATCCGCTCGCGGTGGCGCGGTCAGTGGTGATAGCCAAGGCATCGGCCTGGATGGGCGGTGTCGTCTTGGGGTGGTGGCTGGCCGTCGTGGCCTACTTGCTTCCTCGGCGCTCGACGCTGCGGGTGGCGGCCGAGGATACCGGGGGCGCCGTCGTGGCAGCGGCCAGCGCACTTGTGCTGGTGGCTGCGGCGTTGTGGCTGCAGCATTGCTGCAGGTCCCCAGATGAGCCAATGGAGAACACCGACATGGCGTCCGGCTGAACGATTCTCCAGCCCACCGGCCGAATCGCCGTGGCGGTCGACACGCCAGATGAGCTGTCACCGGTACAGTCGGCCCATGACCGATCCGACCCGCGGCGCCCGCCTTCGGCGCGGCTCCCGGCGACCAGGTTGGT
>JBMYXJ010000434.1:0-3271 GCA_049608285.1 Mycobacterium sp.
CGCCTGCGACATCCCATCGCACATGTACTCGTTCTCGTTCGAGCCGAAAGCCGACTGGACGCACATGTGGTCGTTCCAGCCCGAGATCCAGGACTATCTGCTCGGCGTCACCGACAAGTACGGTCTGCGTCGCTACATCCACTTCGGCGCGCACGTCGACCGCGCGCAATGGGACGAAGATGAGCTGCTCTGGCATGTATTTACCACCGACGGACGAGAGTTCCTCGCGCAGTTCCTCGTGTCCGGAGCTGGCGGCCTGCACATCCCGCTGATCCCCGAGTTCGAGGGTGTCGAGGACTATCTCGCGGCAGGTCGAATCGCGTTCCACTCCGCGCGGTGGGATCACAGCGTCGACATCGCGGGCAAGCGGGTCGCGGTGGTCGGTACCGGCGCCAGCGCCATTCAGATCGTGCCCGAGATCGTCAAAGACGTCGCCTCGCTGCAGCTCTATCAACGCACGCCGGCATGGGTAATGCCCAGACCGAACAATCCGATCCCGGCAGGTGTGCGCCGGGTCTTCGCCAACGTGCCGGGTACGCGGGCACTAGCGCGAGCGGCGATCTACTGGGTGCACGAATCGGTGGGGTTCGCCATGACCAGGCAGCCGCGGCTGCTCAAGATCGGAGAAATGCTCGGCAGGTTGAACATCCGACGGTTCATCAAAGACCGGGAGCTGCGCCGCAAACTGACCCCGGATTATCGGGCCGGCTGTAAGCGGATTCTCAACTCCGACACCTACTATCGCGGCGTCGCCGACCCGAAGACCGAAGTGATCACCGACCGCATCGCGCGGTTCAACCCGAACGGCATCGTCACCACCGACGCCGACGGGCATGAAACCGTCCGCGAGGTCGATGTTGTGGTGTTCGCGACCGGCTTCCACGTCACAGACTCCTACACCTACGTCGATATCAAGGGTCCCGGCGGCGAGAGCCTCGTCGACCGCTGGAACAAAGAAGGCATCACAGCACTGCGTGGCATCACCGTCGCCGACATGCCCAATCTGTTCTTCCTGCTCGGCCCGAACACCGCGCTGGGGCACAACTCGGTGGTGTTCATGATCGAGGCGCAAATCCGGTACGTCGCCCAGGCCATCGCCGCGGTGGACCGTGCCGACGCCGCCACGATTGCTGCGACACGGGCCGCCCAGGACCGTTACAACAACGAACTGCAGGATGCCCTGGGTGGAACGGTCTGGAGCACGGGCGGCTGCCGAAGCTGGTACCTGGACGAGCACGGCGTGAATCGGACTCTCTGGAGTGGGATGACGTGGCAGTACTGGCTGGCCACGCGCCGCTTCAACGCCTCCGAATACGTGTTCCACGGACAGCGGCGCGACACGCCAACACAAGATGTTGCGGCGTCGCGCGCTCCGATCCCCAAGAAGTTGTAGTGTCGGGTTTGGCTGGTGGAACCGTCTCAGCCGCTCCACAATCTGGCGAAATGGAGTCCTGGTGTCCCACGGAATGAAGCTGATCGACCGAGTCTCTGCGATCAACTGGAACCGCCTGCAGGATGAGAAGGACGCCGAGGTGTGGGAGCGCCTGACGGGCAATTTTTGGCTGCCCGAGAAGGTGCCAGTGTCCAACGACATCCCATCCTGGGGAACGCTCAACGCCGACGAGAAGCAGCTCACCATGCGGGTGTTCACCGGCTTGACTCTGCTGGACACCATCCAGGGCACCGTCGGCGCAGTCAGCCTCATCCCCGACGCGCTGACCCCGCACGAGGAAGCGGTCTACACCAACATCGCGTTCATGGAGTCGGTGCACGCCAAGAGCTACAGCAATATCTTCTCCACGCTGTGTTCGACGGTCGAAATCGACGAGGCGTTCCGCTGGTCGGAGGAGAACCCGAACCTGCAGCGCAAAGCCGATATCGTGATGAGTTTCTACACCGGCGACGACCCGTTGAAGCGGAAGGTGGCCTCCACGCTGCTGGAAAGCTTCCTGTTTTACTCGGGCTTCTACCTGCCGATGTACTGGAGCAGCCGGGCCAAGCTCACCAACACCGCCGACATGATCCGGCTGATCATCCGCGACGAGGCCGTGCACGGCTACTACATCGGTTACAAATTCCAGAAGGGGCTGGCACTGGAGAGCGAGGCCCGCAGGGCCGAACTCAAGGACTACACCTACGAGCTGCTCTTCGAGCTCTATGACAACGAAGTCGACTACAGCCAGGATCTGTACGACGGGGTGGGTCTGACCGAGGATGTCAAGAAGTTCCTGCGCTACAACGCCAACAAGGCGTTGATGAACCTCGGGTACGAGGCGCTGTTCCCGCGCGATGAGACTGACGTCAATCCGGCGATCCTGTCAGCGCTGAGTCCCAACGCCGACGAGAACCATGACTTCTTCTCCGGGTCGGGCAGCTCGTACGTCATCGGCAAGGCCGTCGTCACCGAAGACGAGGACTGGAACTTCTGAGTCGCAGTTCAGAGGCGGGGTTCGACTGCCCCACGACGAGACAAAATAGGGTTGGTGTGACGGTACCGTCCAAGGGGCACGAGGTATCGCACGTATCGTGCCGCGCTGTCCGGCCCGTGGGGCTTTCGTTGGGCGCTGGCTTTGTCGCAGGATTCGCGGTAGCGGCTGTGTTCTGGCGGCGACAGGTGCGCGCTCTGATCCGGAGGGCGAAGCCGTATGTACGCCAACAGACTCGGGTGCAGAGCCCGGCGCTGATCATCAATCGCTGGAGCGGCGACGGTAAGGCGGACAGGTGCGGTTTGGCCGACGAGGCACGGAAGGCGGGTATTCGCCCGATCGTGTTGGAGCGAGGCGATGATCTTGTCCGGCTGGCGCATGACGCTATCAGCGCTGGCGCCGACGCTATTGGGATGGCTGGAGGAGACGGCTCTCTCGGTCTGGTGGCCGGGGTTGCGGTGGAGCGCGACGTCCCTTTCTTCTGCGTTCCGGTCGGTACGCGCAATCACTTTGCACTGGACCTCGGGCTCGACCGAGACAACCCGCTGACCGCCCTCGGTGCGTTGCGTGACGGCGAGCAGATCCTGATCGACTACGGCGTAGCCAACGGCCGACCTTTCCTCAACAACGTGAGCTTCGGTGTCTACGCCCAGGCCGTACACCGCGAGGAGTATCGGGGCGAGAAGGCGGCCACCCTGGCCAATGCGATCTCCACTGCGGTCTCCGATGTCAACGCGCAAGCAGCATTGCGGTACATGACTCCGGACGGGCGAACGCATGAGCGGGCACCGCTGCTACTCGTTTCGAATAACGCGTACACCTATTCTGGTTATCCCGACTATGGC
>JBMYXJ010000435.1:0-3264 GCA_049608285.1 Mycobacterium sp.
CATATCAGTGTGCCGGGCGTCACGCCCACCGGCGCCTCGGAGATCGCCGACGCGTACTGGATGCCGAAGTCCGTACCCTCCACGTCCTCCAGCCCGATGTTGAGCGAGGCGTCGGCGTAACCACGGCAGTAGTCCCACGTCACGTAGGAATCGGGTTCCGGGTCGAATGCCGGTTCGTGCGGACGGACCGTGCCATCTACGAGGAGCTGCAGCAGATTCGCGCGCAGCATGTCCCAGTCGTGATAGTGGTCTTGCTGGCATTCGTCACAGCAGACAACTAGACCGCGAATGCCCTTGAGCACCAGTAATGCCTCGTAGACCGCGAGATCGGCGAGATCGGCTTCGACCGCCATGCGTTCCTGTGCGTCCAATGGTTGCCCTGGCTCCAGAGCGTCGAGCACCGCCGACGGGTCGGCCGGGTCGTCGGCGAACGGGTCGGGAGGCAATCCTGGTGGCAGATGGTCTCGCACGACCCCAAGACTACGCAGCTCCCCAGGTTTCGCGCCAGCGGTTGGGCGGCACGTCGGGGGAACCGAGACCCCAAGTTCCTTGCCGATAAGATGTGGCATTCAGGTCGAGTCTGTGCCTGGCCGCATCTGTTACTGGAGGCTGACCCATGTCGATACCCACGTCGATGGCCGAAAGCAGTATCCCCATCGTCGTTCCAGTGTCTACCGGGGGAGACGATCCCACCAAGGTGGCGATGTTGGGTCTCACCTTTGACGACGTGTTGTTACTGCCCGCGGCATCCGATGTGATTCCCGCCACAGCGAATACCTCCAGTCAGCTCACTCGTCGGATCCGACTGAAGGTCCCGCTGGTGAGTTCGGCGATGGACTCTGTCACCGAGTCGCGGATGGCCATCGCGATGGCGCGCGCAGGGGGCATGGGCGTGCTGCATCGCAATCTGCCGATGGCCGAACAGGCAGGTCAGGTAGAAACTGTCAAACGATCCGAGGCCGGTATGGTGACCGATCCGGTGACCTGCTCGCCTGAAAATACGCTCGCCGAAGTCGACGCCATGTGCGCCCGGTTCCGTATATCGGGGTTACCCGTAGTGGATGCGGATGGGCAGCTCGTCGGGATTATTACCAACCGCGATATGCGCTTCGAGGTCGACCAGTCCAAGGCCGTCGCCGAAGTGATGACCAAGGCGCCACTGATCACCGCTCAGGAGGGGGTTTCAGCCGAAGCCGCGCTGGGGTTATTGCGTCGCAACAAGATCGAGAAGTTGCCAATCGTCGACGGCCGCGGCCAGCTCACCGGGCTCATCACCGTTAAGGACTTCGTCAAGACCGAGCAGTTCCCGCTGGCGACCAAAGACAGTGACGGCCGGCTGCTGGTCGGTGCCGCGGTGGGCGTGGGTGAGGACGCCTGGACGCGCGCGATGGCGCTGGCCGACGCCGGTGTCGACGTGTTGATCGTGGACACCGCGCACGCCCATAACCGGGGCGTGCTCGAAATGGTGCGTCGCCTCAAGGCCGTCGTCGGCGACCGCATCGATGTCGTCGGCGGGAACGTTGCTACCCGCTCCGCAGCCGCTGCCCTGGTGGATGCCGGCGCTGATGCGGTCAAAGTCGGCGTCGGTCCCGGCTCGATCTGCACTACCCGGGTCGTTGCTGGGGTCGGCGCGCCCCAGATCACCGCCATTTTAGAAGCAGTGGCGGCCTGTCGTCCGTATGGCGTGCCGGTGATCGCCGACGGCGGGCTGCAATACTCCGGCGATATTGCCAAGGCGCTTGCCGCCGGGGCATCCACCGCAATGCTGGGCTCACTGCTGGCCGGCACCGCGGAGTCGCCTGGGGAGCTGATCTTCGTTAACGGCAAGCAATTCAAGAGCTACCGAGGAATGGGTTCACTCGGGGCGATGCAGGGTCGGGGTGCCGGCGGCGGCCTCCGGGGCAGCTATTCCAAAGATCGCTACTTCCAGGACGACGTGCTCTCCGAGGACAAACTGGTACCCGAGGGCATCGAGGGGAGGGTGCCGTTCCGTGGCCCCCTCTCGACGGTCATCCACCAGCTCACAGGTGGACTACGCGCGGCGATGGGCTACACCGGCTCGGCCACTATTGAGCAGTTGCAGCAGGCGCAGTTCGTCCAGGTCACTGCCGCCGGGCTCAAGGAAAGTCATCCACACGACATCACGATGACCGCCGAAGCCCCGAACTACACCAGCCGCTAGGGGCCCCCGGCCCAGTCAAGGACTGATCAGCATGCGTGACATGGTCGAAATCGGCATGGGCAGGACTGCGCGCCGAACCTATGAACTCAGTGACATCAACATCGTGCCGTCTCGGCGCACGCGCTCGTCGAAGGATGTCTCCACAGCGTGGCAGCTCGATGCGTACCGATTCGAGATTCCGGTGGTCGCGCATCCCACGGACGCACTGGTCTCGGTGGAGTTCGCCATCAAGCTTGGACGTCTCGGAGGTCTCGGCGTACTCAATGGAGAGGGCTTGATCGGGCGGCACGCGGACGTCGGCGACAAGATCGCCCAGGTGCTCGAGGTGGCCGGCAAAGAGTCCTACCCGTCGGAGTCCATCAGGCTGCTGCAGCAATTGCATTCGGCGCCAATAGATCCCGACCTTCTCGGCGCGGCTGTCGCGCGGATCCGCGATGCTGGGGTGACTACTGCGGTGCGCATCAGCCCACAGAACGCACAGGCGTTGACGCCTACCCTCGTGTCGGCGGGGATCGACCTGCTGGTCATCCAGGGCACGATCATCTCTGCCGAACGCGTTGCGCAGGACGCCGAGCCCCTCAACCTGAAGACCTTCATTTCCGGGCTCGACGTGCCGGTGGTCGCCGGCGGAGTTCTCGACCACCGGACCGCATTGCACCTGATGCGCACCGGCGCGGCCGGGGTGATCGTCGGATACGGCTCCACCGATGGGGTCACTACCAGCGACGAGGTCTTGGGGATCAGCGTGCCGATGGCCACGGCCATCGCTGATGCCGCGGCAGCGCGGCGGGAATACCTCGACGAGACGGGAGGACGATACGTTCATGTCCTCGCTGACGGCGATATCCACACATCGGGCGACCTGGCGAAGGCCATTGCCTGTGGCGCGGATGCCGTGGTGCTCGGCACGCCACTGGCCTCGTCCGTGGAAGCGCTCGGGGGAGGCTGGTTCTGGCCCTCGGCCGCAGCTCACCCATCACTGCCGCGCGGCGCGCTGCTCGAGGTGGCCAGCGGTGTACGGCCGTCCCTTGAGAAAGTGCTGACCGGGCCGTCCGACGATCCGTTCGGTTCGCTCAACCTTG
>JBMYXJ010000436.1:0-3263 GCA_049608285.1 Mycobacterium sp.
TGGTGTCGCGGGGTGCGCCGGCCGTGTGGTTACTGCGACCGGGATCGCTGTCCGAGCCGCGATTGGTTCCCTGGTCTGCGCCTTTCACCGCTGTTGCCGCGTCGACTACAACCTCGTCATCCGAATTGGCATCTTCGGAGATAGAGGCATCCGCGACTGAAGCAGTCGGCTCCAAGGTGTCCAGGGCGGGGTCGTCACCCAGTGTGACGGCCCCTGGGCCGTCCACACCGTTGTCTGAGTCGTCGATGTCTGCCACTACATCTGCGTCGATGTCTGAAGCGTCGGCGTCGTCCGAAGTAACCGAGGCATCTAGCGCAGAGGATGTCGTCTCATCAATCGAATCTGGGGCATCGGAAGAGTCCGAAGAGCCTGTGGCCGAATCCGGCGGGTCGGAAGAATCCGAGGAGTCCGAGACCGAATCCGACGCCGTGGAAGTAGCCGAAGCACCGGTCGAGGACTCCCCAGCCCCTGATGAGGCCGATGATGAACTCGAATCCGCCCCACTGCCCGAACCGGTCGAATCGGCGAAAGCTACCGCCGGAACCGACGCAATCGCGGCGCCCACACCCAAGGCGACTGCAAGCCCAGCAACCCGTCCGATGTAGCGGGAGCCCTTCGGTGAAGGGCCGCCGATCGCCTGCGGGCAAGGATCCGATTTCGGAGAGCGCCGATCGCCAGAATTACCAGGAAAGTCCTGAAGGGCATGCGTGACACTCATCTCGGGCCCCTAACCGGCTCGCCGGGACTTCGCGTAATACTTCAGTATGCGGTCAGGAATCGACCATGTACTCGGTTTCGCAGAAGTCCTGTCGCATTTCTCGTCCGCCAACTGTATGCGCTTGGCCCGGGTTTGCTGCGCCGGGGGCGCCGCCGGAGGGTGAGGACCAACTCAACGGCGCCAGCAAAGTTACACACTGCCGAGCGCCAAGGGCAGCGACACTTGCGACAGAGGACGCAGCGTGCGGGTGCCAACGCGAAACTTCTGCCTATATCGCTGTGCGCACCTGCCACGCGATATCGTTCACAGCGATGAACATCCAGAATTTCGGGTTGACATGACCGCCCTTGAGTTATCCGGTGCCGCTGTTGCCATCACCGGAGGTGCCCGGGGAATCGGGCGCGCAACGGCGAAGGCCTTTATCGCTGAAGGCGCCAGGGTTTTCATTGGTGACCTGGACGCTGACCTCGCCAATACTGTCGCCGATGAATTGGGCTGCCAAGGAGTTGGCCTGGACGTCCGGTCGCGAGAGTCGTTCGCCGGGTTTCTGGAGGGTATCGACGGGCCGCTTTGCGTGCTTGTGAACAATGCCGGCATCATGCCCGCCGGCCGGTTCGTCGACGAGTCGGATTCGGTCACCGACTCGATCGTCGATGTCAACCTCAACGGTGTACTTCGCGGGACCAAGCTTGCGCTGCCCGGCATGCTTGAGCGCGGATCCGGCCATATCGTCAACGTGGCGTCATATCTGGGGATGGTGCCTGCCGCGGGTCTGGCCACCTACTGCGCAACCAAACATGCGGTGGTCGGCTTCAGCGAGTCGCTGCGAGACGAGGTCGCCGACACCGGCGTGACTATTACCGCCGTGCTGCCATCGGCGGTGCGGACCGACCTTGTTTCCGGGGTCAAACTTGGCGGCGTGCTTCCCACAGTGGATCCGGAAGAAATTGCAGACACGGTTGTAGCGACATGCCGTAGCCGTCCCGCGATCGTCGCGGTGCCAGGTTGGATGCGCAGCTATGAAACTGCCGCCGCGTTGGTTCCCGACCGGCTGCTCGGCGCTGTTCGCGGTCGACTCACCCGCCATCGCGTTCTGCAAGCCCTCGACACTGATGCACGGGCCGCCTACGACGCACGGATTCGTCGCGACGCCAACTAATCCGCAGATCGTGTGCGCGGGCTGCACTCCCGACATAGGCTGCAAGAGGGTCGGCAACCACGTGACGAGGAAGTATGTCCATAGCGCATCTGTGTCGCCTAACGGTCGGGTTTGTCGCCTGGGTGGCCGCGACCGCGATCGCTTCGCCAGCAGCTGCCGAGCCGATGAATCCAATCCCGGGGAACGGTTTCTTTCTCGTCGGACCTGACATCGCGCCCGGGCTGTACCACACGGTCGGAACCGCTTCGACCTGGGGAGTTTGGATAAACAACATCCCGACCGAAGAGTCAATGTGCGTATGGTTCACCTACAGCACGCCCGATGCGAACAAAGACAACGTCGTCGAGACCAACATCTCCATGGGCCCGATGTATGCCAACATCAACTCGACGGTGAAGGCTTTCGAATCGCGAAACTGTCAACCCTGGACCCGGGAAACCTGAGGCTGGCTCAGCCGGGCAGCATTCCGCGACCGGGGATTCGGAGATTCGCCGGCAACGACTACGCCGAGCTGGAGGCTTCCTCGACTGCCGCGCTGGAGCCGCGTCGCGTGCGAATTCGCCACAGCAGGGCGACGGTCACGAAAATCGCAACGATTCCCACCAGCGGCCACGCCCCCAGAACATCGACGCGGTCGGACAGCCAGCCCTGTACCGCACCGGCGGCTTCGATAATCGGGTCGTTGGCGCTACCGCCTGCAAAGAACAGCTGGATTTCGTAGTAGCCGTAGTAGACCACGTATAGCCCCGTGACCAGCACGAGCGTGCCGCCGATCCGGTTGATGTGAGGCAGGATGCGACGGATGGTGCCGGTGGCCGAGGATCCCAGGAGCGCCACGGCCATGGCGGCAACACCCACCGTCAACGCCATGCCCACCGCGTAGGCAAGGAAGGCCAGCATGCCGGTGAGCACCTCGCCCCGCCGGAATGTCGTGCCTATCATCGCGAGGAACGGAGCGATCGTGCAGGACAGTGACGCTATTGCGTAGGCCACTCCGTAGCCGTACATCGAGCGCAGCCGAGCTGTCGGCGTGCCACCGGAGATCTTGGGCATGATCACCGCGACGTCGCGGCCGGATAGCAGCCATAACCCCAGGCCGATCAGCAGCACGCCGATAGCCACAGTGGCGAACGGCAGGAATCTTTGAGCAGACGCGATCAGCGGCGAGACCACCAACCCGAAGACCCCGAACACGGTTACGAAGCCGGCCGCCATGGCCACCGTGGCGGCTCCGGCTCGTGCCAGTGCCGCCGACCGGGTGCTGGGTTGCCCCTCGCCGACGATAACCATGCCGAGATAGCCTGGCAGGAAAGCGAATCCGCACGGATTGAGCGCCGCGACCAGGCCTGCGCCCAGGGCAAAACCCAGGGCCGCGCCGTCGATCAC
>JBMYXJ010000437.1:0-3260 GCA_049608285.1 Mycobacterium sp.
TCGTTCGAATCATTTGCGACGAGAGCGCATAAGCATGAGTACCGGGGGCGGGCCCGCTTAGCGGAGTCGTTTGGCGGACTCGCCCCTGATTCGCGGCGCGGTGTCGTGTCGCAAAAGGAAACAAAGCAATGGCAACTTTTTACTCCGACCTGATCTCGTCCAGCAATAACTCGCTGGTTGCGGGATACCGCTCGAGCGCCGGGATCAACCACGGCCGCCTGCGGGCGAGCACGCCGCACATCACGGCTGCACCGACCACATCCGATGTCGTTCGCATGATCGACCTCAAGTCATCCGATCGTTTGCTCTGGCTCTACCTGAGCTCGGGCGGCGAAGCGAGTGCCGGCGCAGTCAACATTGGCCTTCACAAGAAGGGAGATGCAAATGACGGGGCGGTGATCGATGCCGACCTGTTCTCGACTGCGGTCGTCATTACGGCAGAGACCGGGCCGACGGAGCTATTCGAGGAGTCGACGACTCTCGAGTCTGTCGATCGTGGCAAGCAGCTGTGGCAGCTGGTGGGCGATGGCGCGACGTACACCGAAGATCCTCACGAAGAATGGACGATCACGTTGACGCCGACCGTAACGGTCAATGCGGACACGGAAATCTCCATGATCACGCTCTACACGGCTGGCGACTGATCCGCTACGCGGGGCCGAGGCGCGGGAGGTTTCCCTTTCTTCCCCTCCCGCGTCTCATCCCGAGGTTTGAATGGCTTCAGATATCGACATCATTAACGCGGGCCTTCGGAAACTCGGCGAGCAGCCGATTGTCACGCGGACCGACCAGTCCCCTCAAGCACGTCTCGCGCACGGTACGTATGACGAGATCCGCGATGCACTATTGCGGGGGACGCCGTGGAATTTTGCCACCAAGCGCGAGTCGCTTTCGGCAGATTCGGCAGCGCCTTCGTGGGGATATGAACGGCAGTTTACGCTTCCGTCGGACTGCTTGCGTCTCGTCGACGTAAACAACGCATCCGATGCAGAGTGGCGGCTAGAAAGCGGCAAGGTTTTGACCGATCTGGGCGCACCGCTCCAAATCGTATACGTCGCGCGGGTGAGCGAGAACGAGATGGACGTGGCGTTCCGCGAAGCGTTGGCGGCAAAGTGCGCCCTTGAATGGGCCGAGGCGCTATCGCAGACAAGCACCGTTGCGCAGCAGATGGGTTCGGTCTTCGGACTTGCGATTCAGCATGCGAAAACGGCGGATGGTCAGGAAGACAGGCAGCGAAAGATCGAACAAAACTCTTTCGTTACGTCGAGGTTCATCTAGTGCCAAGGGTCTCCCATTCCCAGCACTCATTTAACGGAGGCGAGCTATCGCCAGAAGTTCAAGGTCGCCGCGACTTGGATAAGTACTCCGTAGGCGCGAAGACGATTGAGAATTTCATCGTCACGCCAGAGGGAGGGTTGCATCGTCGCCCGGGTACTCGTTACGGGGAGCGCACCGCGGGCCCTGGCGCAACGCGAAGCCGACTGATCGATTTCAGCCTGGCATCCGATAACTCTTACATTCTCGAGTTCGCCGAAAACGTGATCCGAGTATTTAGTGGAACGAGCCGCGTCAACATAGTTTCGCGGGAGTTCGACAACAGCACCGGATTTGATGCGACCACGGACGAGCTGATCATCCCTGACCATGGCTACACCACGGAGGCGAACAGCAGCACGAATTTCCTCTTCACGACGAGCGGCACGTTGCCCACCGGTATCAACGACGTAAGCACTTACTCGGTTGTTTTCCCGGACACGATTTCGGGTGCATGTTCTGCAATCAACACCGGCACGAACGAGCTGACCGGCTCGACTACGCCGAATTGGCAGAACAGCATGGGGCCTTTCTTGCTGTCTGTGACCGAAGAGATGCCCGGAGGCTTGGACGCCTTTACCAACTATTACATTCGCAGCCTGAGTGCCACGGTCTTCGAGCTGTCGCTCACGCCGGGCGGTGCGGCCGTTGCCATCACGAGCACCGGCACGGGTACGTGGACGTTGCGCCCGACCAAAAATTACCTGCGCGATCGATTCCGAGTGGACTCCGGCGGGATCGCGAACCTTTTCGCTCCTGGTTCTGGTACGGGGACGATCCAGCCGTTTACCGATGACGTCCCAACGCGGATCGATACGACCTATTCCGCTGCCGAAATCGCGGATCTACAGGTCGAGCGTGCGCCCAACGCGCTGTACCTTACCCATGCGAATCACCGTCCCGCGCAGCTAACACACACGAGTGACACGCAGTGGGCTCTCGATGATGTGGCGTTTGTTGATGGCCCGTACCTCGATGAAAACACGGTCACAACCGCAACGGTCACGCCATCGTCCCATACGCTGGGCGCACGAACGACGCTGACGCTGAACGTGGGCACGGCAACCGCTCCGGGTGGCTTCGACCTTGTGAACGGTGGCAAGGGCTGGCAGGCGCATTCCGATATCGGTCGGCTGATTCGTATTCGCCGCGGTGACGATGAGCCGGGTTATGTCGAGATCGATAGCGTCACGTCGTCAACAGTGGCTACCGGGACAGTGCTTCAGGTGATTGGAGGTGCCGCGGGTGCTGCGCAATATCGCTGGAGCCTCGGGGCGTGGTCGGAGCTTGCCTACTCGGAGCCGAGCACGACGACGCAAGGGAATTACCCTGCATCCGTAGCTCTATCGGACCAGCGGCTTTGCTTTGGCGGGGAGTACGAAACCCCGCACACGATCACGGCTAGCCAGCCTGGCGCATTTGGCATCATGCGGGCATCGACTGTTGCGAATCCTCCGGCTGTCACTGCCGACATGGCGCTGCGGTTTACGATGTTCGGGAGTACGGGTGCCGGTATCCAATGGCTATCGGTTGGCCGGAAGCTTCTGGTGGGGACCACTGAGGCGATCTACTCCGTACATGCGGCAGCGGATAGTGCGCTCTTTAGCCCCCTTGATGTGAACGCCGTTAAGGTCTCTAACGTTGGCGTCTCATCGGTTCCGCCTGTGAACGTCTCCCGGCACACGGTCTTCGTTACCCGCAACTCGCAGGGGATGCGGGGTATCGAGGGCGATGACGGATCGGATATCCGAGAAGAACAACAGCCAATCGACTTGGGGTTGCTGTCGCGCCATATCTTTGGGCGCACCAGCACGATCGAAGAAGTCTCATACCAGTTCGACCGCCGTAGCATCGTTTGGGCTGTGCGGAGCGATGGCGTACTGCTCGGCTGCACATACCTTCCAGAGCAAGAAATCTATGCCTGGCACACCCACAAGATTGGCGGA
>JBMYXJ010000438.1:0-3250 GCA_049608285.1 Mycobacterium sp.
GGATGTCGCTGGCATCGATGGCACGGCGCAGCGCGGCGACCTCGAAGACACCGCTCTCGAAGACACCGCTCTCGAAGACACCGCTCTCGAAGGCACCGCTCTCGAAGGCACCACCCTCGACTCCCCCGCCGACGAGGATCACGGCACCGCGGCCACGGTCTCGGAAGACGGCGATTCGCTACAGCTTTCTTCGGGTGATGCTGCCTCTTCGTCGGATAGTGACACATCGTCGGGAAGCCAGAGTCCACCTGGCGACGAGAGTTCGCCCGACGGTGACGAGTAGCTCAGCTTTGCAACATTGTTGGTCAGCGGGCGTTGCTGTGGCAGCAGCCCTGGTGCTCTTCGGCAAACCGGGTGTGTTTGGCTGGCGACATGGATGTCAGCGGCCTTGACCTGATAGAACAGACCGCGCTGCTCACCGAGTACTGTCGCGCGCTCGACAGCCGGGTGGCCCGTCCGATTCTCCGAGATCCACTGGCCGATGCCACTGTCAGCGCGATCGACTTCGACTTTTCCAGTCTGGCCGCCACACCCAGCGTGGTGGCGCTGGTGGCGCTACGGGCGAAAATGCTCGATGAACGGATCCGCAGGTTCGTCGTCGAGAACCCCCGGGCGGTCATAGTCGACCTCGGCGCGGGACTGAACAGCGCGGTGGTCCGGGTCGATCCCCCACCGACCGTCGATTGGTACAGCGTCGACCTTCCCAAGGTCATCGCGTTACGCGAGGCGCTATTGCCGGCCGGCATCGGCAATCAGACGGTAGCTGCGTCGTTGCTCGATCGCGGATGGGCCGACACCATCCCCGAGGGGCGCCCCACAATGGTATTCGCCGACGGTCTGATCGCTTTTCTGGACGAGGCCGAGGCCAGCGCGATCTTCCGCAGCATCGCCGGGCACTTCAACTCCGGTGTTATCGCGTTCAACGACTACGGTCCAGTCAGCAAGGTCAATCAGTTGATGGGCGGGCTGGCCACCTCGCGGAAAGCAAACTCACCGCACAGCCAATGGCGGTTCCGCGGTTTCAAGGACGCTCAGCATCCGGAAAGCTGGCATAACGGGCTGGCTCTCATCGAGGAGGCCAGCGCGATGCAGCAGCCGGAAGCCCAGCTGTTTCCCGCCGGACTGCGCGTGGCCAGCCGCCTGTCACGCCGATTGCCCTCCATAGCCCGAAAATCCAGGATTCTGCAGTACCGGTTCTAACCCCGAGTTTTTTGCGAAATGCTGGCCGCTGGGGTGTTCACCAAGCACATATGGGCGAGAAATTCGTGTTCTGGTCAGCTCGCATGACATGTCGTGTAGCCGCCTCAACGGTTGATTCCTGGGCCAGGCCTAGTATCGCCCTCGCATTGCTGGCGCCGCCGAGACCCAGTTGCCCGATTGGTGCGCGCCGGGCGTTAGCCTGGTGCTCACTAAGGTGAATCTTGAAAGAGGTGGCGATATGCCCGCACCATCAGCGAAGGACTTCGATCGATTGCGCAAGCTATCGGCGATCGAAGACATCTCCGCGCGCCCGACCAGGACCATAGACGAGGTGTTCACCGGTAAGCCACTGGCGACAATCCCGGTCGGCACCACGGCTGACGCCGAGACAGCTCTCGCCAAAGCCCGCTTAGCGCAGGCTGATTGGGCCCGCCGCCCAGTGAAGGAGCGAGTCGCGGTGATCCGCCGATACCGCGATTTGGTCGTGAAGAACCGCGAATTTCTGATGGACATGCTGCAGGCCGAGGCGGGCAAGGCCCGCTGGGCGGCGCAAGAGGAGATCGTCGACCTCATAGCGAACGCAAACTACTACGCCCGTGTTTCCGAAGACCTGCTGAAGCCGAAAAAGGTGCAGGGACTGTTGCCCGCAATCGGCAAGACCACGGTCGGGTATCAACCCAAAGGTGTGGTGGGGGTGATTTCACCGTGGAACTATCCGATGACACTGACGGTGTCGGACTCAGTGCCCGCCCTGATCGCCGGCAACGCGGTGGTCGTGAAGCCAGATAGCCAGACGCCATACTGTGCACTGGCCTGTGCCGAACTTCTGTACGAGGCGGGCCTGCCGTTTGCGGCGTACGCCATCGTGCCTGGTCCGGGCTCCGTTGTTGGAACCGCGATCGCCGACAACTGCGACTACCTGATGTTTACCGGCTCCTCCGAGACCGGCGGCCGCCTCGCTGAGCATGCCGGCCGCCGCCTGATCGGCTTCTCTGCCGAGCTAGGCGGAAAGAACGCGATGATCGTCACGCGTGGCGCTGACCTCGGCAAGGTCGCCAAGGGAGCTACCCGCGCGTGCTTCTCGAACGCAGGGCAGCTGTGCATTTCCATCGAACGGATCTACGTCGAGAAAGACATCGCCGAAGAGTTCACCCAGAAGTTTGGCGACGAGGTACGGAAGATGAAGCTCGGCACTGCCTACGACTTTTCGGTCGACATGGGCAGCCTGATCTCCGAGGGCCAGCTGAAATCCGTGTCGGCTCACGTCGACGACGCGACAGCCAAGGGCGCCAAAGTGATTGCCGGCGGCAGGGTCCGCCCGGATATCGGTCCTCTTTTCTACGAACCCACCGTACTGGCCGACGTCACACCCGAGATGGACTGTGCAGGCAACGAGACCTTCGGCCCGCTCGTCTCGATCTATCCAGTCTCCGATGTCGACGAAGCGGTCGAGAAGGCCAACGACACCGACTATGGGCTCAATGCCAGTGTGTGGGCGGGCTCGACCACCGAGGGCGAAAACATTGCCACCCGCCTACGGTCGGGCACGGTGAACGTCGACGAGGGTTACGCGTTCGCTTGGGGCAGCCTGAGCGCACCGATGGGTGGGATGGGAATCTCGGGCGTTGGGCGAAGGCATGGCCCCGAGGGGATCCTGAAATACACCGAGTCGCAGACGATCGCGACGGCACGCGTGCTCAACCTGGACCCGCCTTTCGGCCTTCCGGAGGCGCTTTGGCGGAAGTCCCTGCTGCCCATTGTGCAGGTGGTGATGAAGCTGCCCGGTCGGAAGTGAGGGGCGGCAGTCAGCGACTGCGCTGGGCGGCCGACGCTGAGTCGGAAGTCTCAGTTGTGGCGTCCTTGCGGCGGCGGACGATCGCCAGCGCACCGCGTGCCGGCGTCACGGTGACGCCACGGCTGTGCGGCTTCTCATCGGGCTCACTGGTGGGTTCCAGTCGGAACTCACGCAGCATGGTGCGACGGTCGGCACGCCGCAGTTCATGTCGCCGGAGCAGGCCCAAGAGGCGGCACGCGCGGATACCCGCAGCGA